>NZ_DBNHFX010000089.1:0-2433 GCF_057137845.1 Sandaracinobacteroides sp.
TGTGAATTTCCACGCAGAACTGACCCGGGTTTTCCATCGAGAAGTGACCCACCTGAGGGTTATGTTCCGTGGTTCAGGCTTGGGTCAAGGGCTGGGTCGCCTCCTTCCTTTTGCGGGTAGCTACGGCTGAGCTTGCCTTGAAGCGGAAGCTGTCGTTGCCGGTTTCCAGGATGTGACATCGGTGGGTCAGCCGGTCGAGCAAGGCCGTGGTCATCTTGGCGTCGCCGAAGACTGTGGCCCATTCGCTGAAGCTCAGGTTGGTGGTGATGATGACGCTGGTGCGTTCGTAGAGCTTGCTCAAGAGGTGGAAGAGCAATGCGCCGCCTGATGTGCTGAACGGCAGGTAGCCCAACTCGTCCAGGATGACCAAGTCCAGCTTCGTCAGGCTTTCGGCGATCTGACCAGCCTTGCCCTTGGTCTTCTCCTGTTCCAGGGCGTTGACCAACTCGATGGTCGAGAAGAAGCGGACCTTTCGGCGATGGTGCTCGATGGCCTGGACCCCGAGGGCTGTGGCGGCATGGGTCTTGCCGGTGCCCGGCCCGCCGATCAGCACGACGTTCTGGGCGCCATCGAGGAACTCACATTTGTGCAACTGCCGCAGGGTCGCTTCGTTGATCTCGCTGGCCATGAAGTCGAAGCCCGCGAGGTCTTTGTATGCGGGGAAGCGTGCGGCCTTCATGTGATAGGCGATCGAGCGCACTTCGCGTTCGGCCATCTCGGCCTTCAGGAGCTGCGACAGCATGGGCACAGCGGTCTCGAAGGCTGGGGCGCCCTGTTCGGCCAGCTCGGTGACAGCTTGCGCCATGCCATACATCTTCAGGCTTCGGAGCATGATGACCACAGCCCCGGCGGCAGGATCATGACGCATGGCGATCTCCCTCGATCATGGCGCGCAAGCCGTCATAACGGGCAACGTTGGCCTTTGGTTCATGCTTCAAGATCAGCGCCTGTGGTGTATCGAGTGGCGGGCCATCAATGGTCTTGCCGTCGATCAGCCGGTGCAGGAGATTCAGCACATGGGTCTTGGTCGGCACGCCCGCTTCCAGGGCCATCTCGACCGCTGACAGAACCGCTTGCTCGTCGTGGTGCAAGACGAGGGCCAGGATGTCGACCATCTCGCGATCACCGCCAGGCTTGCGCAACATGTGATCCTGCAACTGTCGGAACGCCTTCGGTAATTCTGCAAACGGCGCACCATTCCGAAGGGCCCCGGGCTTGCGTTGAACGACCGCCAGATAATGCCGCCAGTCGTAGATCGTGCGCGCTGGCAGGTTATGGGAGCGCTGGATCAGCCGCGCATGCTCACACAATATCTGCCCTTCGGCGGCAACCACCAGCCGCTCTGGGTAAACCCGAAGGCTGACCGGACGATTGGCGAAAGACGCCGGAACGCTGTAGCGATTGCGGTCGAACGAGATCAGGCAGGTTGGCGACACGCGCTTGCTCTTCTCGACAAAGCCATCGAAGGCCGTCGGCAGCGGCATCAGCGCGGCCTGTTCTTCGGCCCAGACATGGGCGATCGTTCCGGGCAGAACGCCATGCGGGATCTCGCGCCAAAGTTCGAGGCAGCGTTGTTCCAGCCATGCGTTCAAGGCTCCCAGATCCGGGAAGTTCGGCGTCGGCAACCAAAGGCGTGGCCTGGCATCCTGGACGTTCTTCTCGACCTGGCCCTTCTCCCAGCCTGAAGCCGGATTACAGAACTGAGGCTCGAAGACATAGTGGTTCGTCATCGCCAGAAACCGGGCATTGACCTGCCGGTCCTTGCCCCGGCCGACACGGTCCACGGCCGTCTTCATATTGTCGTAGATCCCGCGGCCCGGCACACCACCAAGAACCCGGAACCCATGCCAGTGGGCGTCGAACAGCATCTCATGGGTCTGCAGCAGATAGGCCCGGACCACAAAGGCTCGGCTGTGCGCCAACTTCATATGCGCAACCTGCAACTTGGTGCGCTCACCGCCGAGGATTGCAAAATCCTCGCTCCAGTCGAACTGGAAGGCCTCGCCGGGCCGGAAAGCCAGAGGAACAAAGGTCCCGCGGCCTGTCGTCTGCTGTTCCCGCTGCCGGTCGGCCCGCCATTCCCGCGCAAAGGCCGCCACGCGGTTGTAAGACCCCGTGAAGCCGAGCGCCACAAGCTCAGAATGCATCTGCTTCAGGGTCTTGCGCTGCTTGCGCGTCTTAGCGGCCTCGGACTTCAGCCATGCCGTCAGCTTGTCGGCAAAGGGGTCCAGCTTGCTCGAACGGTCCGAAATGGCGAACTTCGGCTCGACCGTGTCAGCCTTCAGGTGCTTCTTCACGGTGTTACGCGACAAGCCCGTTCGTCTCGCGATCTCGTAGAACGACAGCTTCTCACGCAGCCGCATACGCCGGATCAGGTTCAAAAGTTCCATGGTGATCACTCCAGTGCCCCCCGCAGCGCGCCGCCTTGGGGGA
>NZ_DBNHFX010000090.1:0-2934 GCF_057137845.1 Sandaracinobacteroides sp.
CGAGCAATCCACCCAGTCGGCGTTCGGGCATGTCCTGCTGGAATTGGCGAAATCCGGGGACGCACTGGCCGACCGCATCGTCACCACCGCGCCCGACGTGACCCAGACCACCAATCTGGGCGCATTCGTCAACCAGCGCGGCCTGTTTCGCAGGCAGGAGCTGGCCGACGTGTTCCACAAGGCGAACATTCCTTCCGCGCAGAAATGGGTGCAGCACGCTGCCGGGCAGCACATCGAGCTGGGGATCGCGGAAAGCAATTTCTTCCTGCTGCTGGCATCGCTCGGGCTGGCGGCGCCGCACTTCGGCACGCGGCTGCTTCCGGTCGGCACCATCTATGACTGCTTTCTGGCGCGCGGGCTGGATGCGCTGAACTATGGTTGTTACCAGGACAGCCGCTTCCTGCTGGTTGGAACGCCGTCCGGCATCACCCTCGGCGGAGAGGGCGGCGCCCACCAGTCGATCAACACGCCGCTGATCGGCATGGGGCAGCCAAACCTGACCAGCTATGAACCGGCGTTCGCCGACGAAGTGGCGCTGATGATGGAACACGCCTTCGCCGACATGCAGAGCGCGCTCGGAAGTTCGTTCTATCTGCGCCTTTCCACGCGCTCGATCGTGCAGGAAAAGCGCGATGGCGACGGCTGGAAGCAGGATGCGCTGAAGGGCGGATACTGGCTGCGACGGCCCCAGCCGATGGCAAGGGCGGCAATCGTGTTTACCGGGGCGATCGCGCCGGAAGCCATCGCCGCCTATGAACAGCTGGCCGACGATCTGCCCGGCCTCGGGCTGCTGAACGTCACGTCGCCCGATCTTCTGCACCGTGACTGGTCGGCGTCACGCGCGGCGCGCTGGACCGGCGGCAGGGCAGCGCCCAGTCACGCGGAAACCCTGCTGGCGGAACTTGCGCCGGGGGCGGGGCTGGTGACTGTGCTGGATGGATCGCCCGCCGCGCTTTCGTGGCTGGGCGGTGTGCGCGGAATGCCTGTCAGCCCGCTTGGTACCGACCGTTTCGGACAGACGGGCGACCTGCCCGACCTGTATCAAGCCTATCGCCTGGACCCGGACGCCATCTTCGATGCGGCCGCCGAGTTGCTGCTTTTCGATCGGCCCGCGGGCTGACGGCAGGAAGGGAGAAGGGTGGAACTGCGGGAAAACAATATTCTGATCACCGGTGGCGGCAGCGGTATCGGTTTCGAGTTTGCGCGGGTGCTGGTGGCGCGCGGCAACCGGGTGATGATCTGCGGCCGCGATGTCGGGCGGCTGGCACGCGCCGTCGACGCGATACCCGGCCTTCTGGCAGTGCAGGCCGATGTTGCGACGGCAGACGGACGCGCACGATTGCTGGACGACGCCCTGCGGCTGTTACCCGATCTGGACGTGTTGGTGAACAATGCCGGGATCCAGCGGCGGCAGCGGTTTGGCGCCGACACTGCCCCATGGGCAGACCGCGCCCAGGAGATCGCAATAAACTTCGAAGCGCCCGTTCACCTGTGCGCACTGTTCCTGCCGCATCTGCGGCAGCAGCCGCACGCAGCAATCGTGAATGTAAGTTCCGGGCTGGCGTTTCTGCCTGTCACTTTTGCTCCGGTCTATGCCGCGACCAAGGCCGCGCTGCACAGCTTCTCGCAGGCCCTGCGCGCCGAGTTGCGCGGCACGGCTGTTGTAGTCGTCGAAATCGTGCCGCCGATGGTGAACACCGATCTCGGCGGCTCTGGATTGCACGGCGACGGGGTGCCGGTGTCGCTGTTCGTGGACGATGTGGTTGGGCGGATGCTGGCCGGCGAAATCGAGATCGGCCACGGCATGTCCGACATGTTCCGCAACGCCGGCCGTGTCGAACTGGAAGCGATCGCCGCGCGCCTCAACGGCTGACCCTTCAATTGCCTGACCTTATGGGTTGGATAGCCAATTTTGATTTCAGTGGCGCAGGCAGTTCCTCTAGCCCTGTGTGGACAACATGCAAAGGTGCGAGAAGGAGGGCTGGGCGTGGCAATCATCGGTATCGAGCGACTGGTCTATTGCGTCGATGACGTCGAGAAAAGCGTGCAGTTCTTCGAAGATTTCGGCCTGAAACTGCATAAGCGCGATCAGGATCAGGCGGCATTTCTGTTGCCGGATAATTCACGCGTGCTGTTTCGCGCACTTGCGACGCACCCGGTTCCCGGATCGAAGATCGTAGGGCAGGGGGTGCATGAAATCGTTTGGGGTGTCGATACTGCGGAAAGCCTGCGCGAACTGGTGGCAAACGTCGCCGCGGATCGAGAAGTGCGCGCCGACGCCGACGGCATCCACCATTTCGTGCTGGACAACGGCATCCCGATGGGCCTGCGGCACTGGCCGGAAAAGCGCATGGTGTTTGCACCATCCGAACCGGTGAACTCGCCGGGGAACATCAGGCGCATGAACGTGCACCGGCGCTGGATCCACCGTGCGTGGCCGAAGGGGCTGAGCCACATCGGCTATCTTGCGCCAGACAGGGATTCGACAATTCAATTCCTCGAAACCCGGCTGAACTTCCGGCTGAGCGACCGGCAGCGCGATTTCGGCATCTACTATCGGGCCGACGGCGTGAACGATCACCACAACATCGCCCTGATCAATTCGAATGCCGGGCTTCCCGGCATGGACGGGCAACTGCGGTTCCATCACGCCAATTATGTCCTGACCGACCTGGACGAGATGATGGCCGGCAAGAATTACATGGATCGTCGCGGCTGGCCGAAATCCGATATGGGCATCGGCCGGCACAGGATTGCCTCGGCGCTGTTCTGCTATTTTCCGTGCCCGGCCGGCGGCGAAGCCGAATATGGTGCGGACTCTGACGCGATCGACGACAACTGGGTCCCGCGGGACTTCAATCCGATGTTCGGCCTTGCCCACTGGATGCACGATATTCCCGAATGGTGGCAGGGCGCCGACTGGGACGTGACCTT
>NZ_DBNHFX010000091.1:0-1892 GCF_057137845.1 Sandaracinobacteroides sp.
GTCGTGCGCGGGGTGGGCACCTGTTCGCCCGCCGACGAGGAGGCGCTGAAGAAGGATGGTTCCTACCCCAGCGGCCATGCGGCGATCGGCTGGATGCTGGCGCTGGTGCTGGTCGATCTGGCGCCCGAGAAAACCAACGCGCTGCTGCGGCGCGGCTATGATTTCGGCGAAAGCCGGGTGTTCTGCCGGGCGCACTGGCAGAGCGATGTCGCAGCCGGGCGGCTGATGGCCTCGGCCGCCTATGCGCGGCTGCAATCCGACCCGACGTTCGGGGCGCAACGCGAACTGGCCCGCGCCGAACTGGCCCGCAAACCCTGATCGCGCTTGCACGCGCAAATCCTGAACGGGCTTGCGCCGGTGGGCGCCCCGCGCCTATGTTGCAAGCAGAACAGCTTGTAAGTGAGGTGCGGGATGGATCGCAGAGAATTGATCGGCGCGATGGCGGCCGGAGCGGCGACGGCGATGCTGCCGGGTACTGCCGGGGCGAAGGCGCGCGCGGCGTTTCCGGCAGGGTTCCTGTGGGGAACCGCCGGCGCCGCCTATCAGGTCGAAGGCAATAATATCGCCAGCGACCTCTGGGTGATCGAGCAACTGAAGACGCCGTTTTTCAAGGATCCGTCGGGCGATGCCTGTGATGTATATCACCGCTACGCCGAGGATCTGGATCTCGTCGCGGGCAATGGTTTCAACTGCCATCGGCTGGGGATCGAATGGGCGCGGATCGAACCCGAACGCGGCCGGGTGTCACTGGCGGAAATCGCCTATTACCGCCGGGTGCTGGAGGCCTGCCACAAGCGCGGCCTGAAGCCGGTCGTCACCTTCTGCCATTTCACCGTGCCGCGCTGGGTGGCGGCAAGCGGCGGATTCGCCGATCCCGCCAACGTCGAGGCGTTCGCCGCGCACTGCGCGCGGGTGTCGGCGGCGATGGGCGACCTTATCCATCTGGCGGCCACGTTCAACGAACCGAATCTGGCGACGGTCGTGCGCTGGGCCGGGCAGAGCGAGAAATACCGCCCGCTGATCGACGCCATCCAGAAAGCGGCGGGCGCATCGCAGAATGCGCCGGGCTGGCGCTCGCCGATGCTGAGCGGCGAATCGCAGTATGAAGGCGTGATCGCCGCGCACAGCCGCGCGATCGAAGCCGTGCGCAAGGCAGGCGGGCGGTTCCCGATGGGCCTGACGCTGGCCCTGCCGTCGGACCGCGCCGCGAACGGCGACCCGGCAGCGCTGCTGCGCAAGCAATCCGAACTGATGGACCGCTGGCTTGCCGCCCCCGGAGACTTCATCGGCGTGCAGACCTACACCGGAACCGAAGTCGGGCCGGACGGCGACGTGCAGCCCGCACCCGGCACCGAACTGACGCAGATGGGCTATCCGTTCACGCCGGACGCGATCGAAGGCGCGATCCGCATGGTTGCAAAACGGTGGAAAAAGCCGATCTACGTGACCGAGAATGGCGTCGCTACCGAGGATGACAGCCGCCGCATCGCCTATATCAACGGCGCCATCGCCGGTGTGCAGCGGGTGCTGGACGACGGCATCGACCTGCGCGGCTATATTCACTGGTCGCTTTTGGACAACTGGGAATGGATGTCGGGCTTCGGGCCGAAGTTCGGGCTGGTCGCCGTCGACCTGAAGACCTTCCGGCGGACGCCGAAGCCATCATTCGCGCATCTGGGCCGCATCGCGCGCGCGGGCGGCGCCATCGGCTGAGCGGAACGGGTTGGCCAGCGGCGCTGCGTTAACGCGGCGCCGCTGCATCCACCAATGCGGCAATGCCGGGGCCGACCTTCAGGAGGAGGTCGGCAGGAGGCTGCGGCCGCAGGAAGCCGTCGAACGGCCGCCACGAGGCGTCGGCCTGATCGGCGACCCGTTTCAACGCCGCGCGCGCC
>NZ_DBNHFX010000092.1:0-16259 GCF_057137845.1 Sandaracinobacteroides sp.
GAATGCGCCCAGATTGGTGGTCTGGGTCACGTCGGGCGCGGTGGTGACGATGCGGTCGGCCAGTGCGTCCCCGGATTTCGCCAATTCCAGCAGGACATGCCCGAACGCCGACTGGGTGGATTGCTCGACCGCGTGCGGCGCAACCAGCCGCGGCACGGCAACTGCGGGCGCATCGGCTTCGGGCGGCACCTTGCTGATCGGGCTTTGGCCGACGAACGCCGCCAGCCGCGCTGCCGCATTGTCACCAAGGCCGCCCCACTTGTTCCACTCGTCCCCCTCGGCGATGCCAAGCGAGGTGCGGAACTGCGCGATCTGCGCCGGATTCATGATACCGCTGTGGTTGTCCTTGTGGCCGGCAAGCGGCAGGCCATATCCCTTCACCGTATAGGCGATGAACAGCGTCGGCTTGTCGTCCTGCGCGGCGTCGAACGCCTCGATCAGCGATTCGATGCAGTGGCCGCCAAGATTCATCATCAGCGCGGCCAGTTCGTCGTCGTCGAAGCCCGCCAGCAGTGCTGCAACCTCGGGCTGGCTGCCGATATCGGCCAGCAGCCGTTCGCGCCATGCGGCCCCGCCCTTGTAGGTAAGCGCAGCGTAGTCGGCGTTCGGGCAGTTGTCGATCCAGTCCTCCAGCACCCGCCCGCCCGGCTTGGCAAAGGCCGCCTGCTGGCGCTTGCCGTGCTTCAGGGTGATGACCCTCCAGCCGCAGGTTTCGAAGATGTCGTCGAAGCGGCGGAACATGCGGTCGGCGGTGGTGCTGTCCAGCGACTGCCGGTTGTAGTCGACGATCCACCAGCAGTTCCGCAGATCGTGCTTGTAGCCTTCGATCAGGCATTCATAGATATTGCCTTCGTCCAGTTCGGCGTCGCCCATCAGCGCGATCATGCGCCCGGCCTGTTCCGGCGCCAGCCTGCCATGCGCGATCAGATAATCCTGCACGAGGCTGGAAAAAGCGGTAACTGCAACCCCCAAACCCACCGACCCGGTGGAGAAATCCACCGGAATCGAGTCCTTGGTGCGGCTGGGATAGCTTTGCACCCCGCCGAGGCCGCGAAACCGCTCCATGCGCTCGCGTGTCTGGTTGTCGAGCAGATAGTGGATCGCATGCAGCACCGGGCCGGCATGCGGCTTCACTGCCACCTTGTCATGGCGGCCAAGCGCATGAAAATACAGCACCGTCATGATCGCCGTCAGCGAGGCGCAGCTCGCCTGATGCCCGCCCACCTTCAGCCCGTCACGCTTGGGCCGGATATGGTTGGCGTTGTGGATCATCCACGAGGAAATCCAGCGCAGCCGCGTCTCCAGCATCGTCAGCGATGCCAGGAGATCCTGTCGTTCCGCCTTGGATGTCGTGGGCATTGCACTACCTCTTGCGTTCAGTTTCCAGCCACCCCCTTAGCAGGCCGTTGGCGGCCGGGCAGCCCATCGATCATCCGGCCAGACAGGGCAAGGCTACCAGTGCACCATCGGCAGCCCCGCAACCGGCGAGCGGAAGAACGGGATATGGTTGCCGCGCAGGCTGCCCAGATAGACCGTCTGCAAATCGGCCCCGCCGAACGTGACGCTGGCCATCCACGGCGCGATCGTTCCGCCGCATTTCATCATCGTATCGAAGCTGACCGGCCGGCCGGGGCTGCTGGCCGCGAACTCCGCCTCGTAGGCGGCGGTCGCCTCGGCATTGCCGTCGTCCAGCAGTTCCAGCACTTCACCCTCGGGCGTGATCGCGATCAGGCGATCGGCGATGATCATCGTCGCCCACAGGTTGCCGTAGGCATCGAACGCGATGCCGTCGATGACGCCTGCACCCAGATTGTCGGGCCCGAAGATTTCCCTGTCGGTCAGGGTGCCGTCGGGCTGAACCCTCAGCCGCGTCACGCGCTTGCCGGTCGTCTCGGCGACATAGAGCCATTCTTCCGCCGCATCGAGGCGGATTTCATTGGTGAATGCAAAGCCGTCGGCGACGATGCGCAAACCCTTGTCGTCCAGCAGGCAGACATAGCCATCGGCAAGTCCCCGGCAGGTGGCGTCACTCCATGGGTTCACCATGGTCGAGATCGTCACCCAGATGCGGTCGCGGCGGTCGCGCAGCACGAAGTTCACCTTGCCCAGCGGCCTGCCGTCGATGCTGTCGGCCAGCACCCGTGTGTCGCCGGTGCGTGTCATGATTTCCAGCCTGTCGGTGCCGAAGTTGGAAATCAGGATGTCGCCATTGCGGGCAAACGCCAATCCGTTCGGCAGCGTCCCCGTCAGCAGGCTGGCGGCGGCATTCTTCGACAGGTCGAAATGGTGGTCAGACCGCTGCGCAACCAGCGTCTGCGAGCCGTCTGGCGCGATCCGTATCACACCCCCACGGGCATCCGCCGACCAGAGCGTGCCGTCACGCTCGGCCAGAATGCATTCGGGCCGCTGGAGATCATGCCCGATACGCCCGATCGCCTGGCGATCAACGGCAAAGCCCTTCAGCGGGTTCGGCCCGCGCCCGGTCCGGATCAGCGTCATGCCATCGCCCCCACGTCGCTCGACCCCTTCAGTTGCAGCATCCGGCGGGCGTCTTCGGGCGTTGCGATTTCCAGCGACAGCCCTTCCAGGATACGCCGGATCTTCTTCACCTGTTCGGCATTGCTGGCGGCAAGCTGGTGCGGTTCGCCCCACAGCGAATCCTCCAGGCCAACGCGCACATTGCCGCCAAGCGCCGCCGAAATCGTTGCGATCGGCATCTGGTTGCGCCCCGCCCCAAGCACCGACCACACATAATCATTCGGGCCGAACAGCCGGTCGGCAGTGCGCTTCATCATCAGCACGTCTTCGTAGTGGGCGCCGATTCCGCCACGGATTCCGAACACCGTCTGCAGAAAGATCGGGCCGGTCAGCAGTCCGCGATCGCGGAAATAGGCGGCCGAATACAGGTGGCCGACATCATAGCACTCGATCTCGAAGCGGGTGCCCTGATCGCCGCAGGTGCGCAGGATATGCTCGATGTCGCTATAGGTGTTGCGGAAGATGTTGCGCTCGGTGCTCTTCAGATGCTCCTCCTCCCAGTCGTGCTGGAAGGTTTTGTAGCGGCCCAGCATCTCGGACAGCACGAAGTTCATCGAACCCATGTTCAGCGACGCGATTTCCGGCTTGAAGACCGTCGCCGGGCGCAGGCGCTCCTCGACGGTCATGGTGATCGCGCCGCCCGTGGTGATATTGATGACGGCCGGGCATTCCTGGGCGATGCGCGGCAGGAACTTCGCATAGACTGCCGGGTCCTGCGTCGGCTTGCCGGTTTCCGGTTCGCGCGCATGAAGGTGAACGATTGCTGCGCCCGCCTCGGCGGCACCGATCGCCGCCTGCGCGATTTCGGCCGGCGTTACCGGCAGGTGCGGAGACATCGACGGCGTGTGCACCGAACCCGTAACCGCGCAAGTAATGATGACCTTCTTCGCCACGAACTTCTCCCCTGACTCGCGCAGGGCGGCGGCTGTTCGCGCCTGCCCCGCAGCTATTCTTGCAACGAGACCCTAGGGGCACCCTCCGCGGCTTCGGAAATCGAGAGATGTTATGCGTATCATCAGCACTGCCGATTTCTGCTTCACACCGGTTCGACCTAACACCACCAAACGGGAGTGGAGGGACGAAATGCACGGTTGCCGTCAATGCCTGATGTCGAGGCGCAGCATGGCCAAGGCCGGCCTGGCTGCAATCGCCAGCGCCGCATTCGCTGGCCACGCCGGAAAGGCGCTTGCCGCCACTGCCGCGCTGCGGCCCATCGATTTCCACACCCATATGTTCGACCCCGATCTGCCGAATCTGTTCAAAGCCGCACAAAGCGATCTGCAAACAAAACATGCGGGCGCCTGGATCACAGCGATGCAGTCACCGGATGCGCACATCCGGCACATGGATCGGCATGGCATCGGCAGCCACGTCGTCGGCTATTCCAACGCCATCCACGGCATCAGCTGGGGCACACCGGCCGATGATCTCAGGCTCTATCGCGCCAACAACGACCGCATTTCCCGCGAATGGATGCAGGCCCATCCCGGCCGTTTCCACGGTGCGTTCGGCATCCCGACGCAGGACCTGAAGCTTGCCATCCCCGAACTCGAACGCGCGGCGACGCAGCTTGGCATGAAGGTGCTGCAGATTTCGTCCGTCTCGCCCGACGGCGTTTACTATGGCGACCGGCGCTTCGACCCGCTGTGGGAAGCGGTGCACCGACTGGGGCTGACGGTATTCATCCATCCGCACGGGCAGGACGACCAGCCGCCGCTCAACGAATATGCGCTTTCCAATTCCGTCGGTCAGGGCATCGAAGAAGTGAAAGTGATGTCGTCGATCATCATGAACGGCGTCTTCGACCGCTACCCCGGCATCCGCATCGTCATCGCCCACGGCGGCGGCTTCCTGCCGCATTATTATGGCCGCCTCGACCGCAACGCCATCGAGCGGCCGCAGACCATGCGCAACATCAGCCGCATGCCAAGCACTTACCTGAAGGATTTCTACTACGACAGTTGTGTCTACAGCCCGGACATCCTGAACGCGCTGATCCGGATCGTCGGCATAGACCGCATCGTCCTCGGCTCGGATTTCCCCGTCGGCGAGGAAGACGGCCTTGGCGACCTGAAGAAAACTCCCGGCATCACCGCCGCCGCAGTCGAAAAGATCGCGATCACCACGCCGGCGCGGCTGCTCGGCCTCTGACACACTGTTGCACGGCCCCGAAAGCCGCTATTCCCGGTTCCTTAGGAATCGAGGGATTTTCTGATGCATCTGCAGGGACTCGACCTCAATCTGCTGATCGCACTCGATGCGCTGCTGAGCGAGCGCAACGTCACCCGTGCAGCCGAGCGTATGCACATCTCGCAGCCGGGCATGAGCGCAGCCCTGCAAAAGCTCAGGTGGCACTTCGAGGACGAGCTGCTCGAACGCATCGGCAGGCGCCTCGAACTCACGCCGCGCGCGCGCCAGTTGGTCGATCCGGTGCGAGACATCCTCACCCGCGTGCGCGCGCTGTCCGATGCGGAAGAACAATTCGATCCGTCCGGCGCCGACCGGCTGTTCCGCCTTGCCGGATCGTCGCTGTGCAGCGGATTGCTGGCCCTGCCGCTGGCACAGCGGCTGATCCGCGAAGCGCCAGGCATCCGCTTCCAGTTCGAGGATCTTTCCGAAGCAACGCTCCAGCGATTGTCGGAAGGCGGCATCGACTTTGCGATCGTGGTGTCGCAACTGCTGACGCTCGACCCGGCGGGCCTCGACAAGACATTCAGCGAAACCCCGCTGTTCAACGACCGGTTCGTGCTGGTGGTCGCTGCCGACAATGATCTGGTCGGCGAAACCCTGACCTATCAGCAGTTCTGCGCCATTCCCTATGTCGGTGTGCAGTTCGGCATCCAGACGGCGTCGATCGCCGAAAAGATCCTGCGCCATCAGGCCGACCATCCAACCGTCAGGTTCTGGCTGCCATCGTTCCACGAGGCATTCCGCGTCGTCGCCGGAACGGGATTGGCAACGATCGCGCCCAGAATGCTGGCCAAACGCTATGCCCGCACGCTGAACCTCAGGATCATCGATCCGCCGCCGCTCGACCTGCCGACCCTTGCCGAACAACTGTGCTGGCACCCGCGCAACGATCCCGATCCTGGCCATCGCTGGTTCCGCGACATCGTGCTGGAAGTAACGCAGCAGGTGATGGCCGAAACCGGCAACGACGCGTAACGGCGTCAGTCGCTGCCGAGGCAGCGCCTTGCATAAGCCTGAAATCCAACCGGCTCGCGGCCGAGCAGCCAGCGCAGCACGTTCGCATTCCCCTTCAGCCCGAAGCGGCTGTAGAAATTGAACAACCGCTCGATCATCGCGGCGGTATAGTCGGTTGCGTGTGGTTCAGACGCCAGCATCGGCGCCAGCATCGCAACCAGCGCATCCAGCGGTATCCGTTCCGCCCCGATCGGGCGGCCCGTCAGTTCGGAAAGTGCGGCAGCCATTGCCGTGCCGCTCAGTTGTTCGGGCGAGGACAGATCATAGGTCGCCCAGATATGGCCGTCCTCGGTTGCGACCTTCGCCGTAACTTCGCCCACATCCTCCATGTCGACAAAACCAAGCGGCCTGTCGACATCGTAGGTCAGCATCAGCCTGCCCGAACCGGCGGCGGCCGCGATGTCGAGATTCTGGAAATAATGTATCGGCCGCACGATCGTGAACGGCAGGCCCGACATGACAAGATAGTCTTCAACCGCCAGCTTGGCGCGGTGGTTCATCAGATAGTCGATCTGCGGCAGGATCACCGACACATAGACGAAGTGCCCGACACCGGCGCGGCGCGCGGCGTCGATGGCGAACTGGCCCATCGCCACTTCCTTGTCCTGCAACGCCGGAGCGACATGCACCACGGTCGAGGCACCCTGCATCGCCGCGCACATGGCGTCGATATCCAGCATGCCCCCCTGCACAATTGCCGTTGCGCCAGCCTTCCGCAGTGCGTCGTGGTCGAGCTTGCGACCATAGGCCCGGAACGCCCCGCCGCGCGCCCGCAACCCGCGCATCACCGCGTGCTGGGTACGGCTTCCCGCACAGTTCAGGAAAATTTCGCCACCCGCTGCCATCTGTCCCTCCCCGCGTTGAACCGCGTATCTGGCGACCTTAGCCAGCGTTCCTTGGCTGCTGAAAGCACCAGAACGAATAGCAAGCATAGCATCTGGTGATTGGCCTGCCGCCACCCCCGTCCCTAGCCTGAACATGAAGGAATCCATGGGGGGCGTAGCGATGGCGAACGACGATTTTCCGGCAATCGGCATCGGCCGCTTCCAACGCCAGGGCGGCAAACCGTTCGCCGGCCTCTTCGTCGATGGTGCGGTTCACCCGATCGGGGGCGAAAGCACCGGCAACACGATCGATCTGTTCGCCGACTGGGCGCACAACTGGCCGGAGCTTGCCCAACGCATCGACGCAATCCGCAAGTCGGCGGAACCGGGCGTTGCGGTTGACGAACTCGTCGTGCTGCCGCCGGTCGAGCCGCGACAGATCCTGTGCGCTGGCGCCAACTATCGCCGCCATGTGATCGACATCATGGCCGACCACGAAGCCGGAAGCAGCCACGGCCTCGACGCCGCCGAACGACGCAGCAAGGCAGTCCGGTTGATGGACCACCGCGCCGCCGCCGGCAGCCCGTTCGCATTCGTCAAGGCGGCGTCGGCACTGGCGGGCGCGTTCGATCCGCTGACCATCCCCGCCGACAGCAGCCAGACCGACTGGGAACTGGAACTGGCCGTGGTGATCGGCAGCCCTGCCCGCCGTGTCCGCCGCGAAGACGCCATGCAGCATGTGGCGGGCTATACCATCGCCAACGATATCAGCGCCCGCGACCATATCGCCCGGCCCGACATCCCCAACATGGGGCTGGACTTCGTCACTGGAAAATCCTGCCCCGGCTTCCTGCCGCTCGGCCCGCTGATCGTGCCAGCCGCGCTGATCGCGCAACCGCAGGATCTGCGCATCCGCCTCAGCCTGAACGGCCAGACGATGCAGGACGAATCGACCGCCGACATGATCTTCCCGATCGCGCGGCTGATCGAGTTTCTTTCAACCCATGTGCAACTGCTGCCCGGCGACGTGATCTGCACCGGATCGCCGGCCGGCAACGGCACGCATTTCGGCCGCTTCCTGCAAGACGGCGACATCATGCACGGCGCAATCGCCGGGCTTGGGCGGCATGTGGTGCCCTGCCGTGGGGAAAAAATCGGCCCGGACGCGGTGTTGCACCGGCCGTTCGCGCCGCTGGCCAGTTCCCCCGACTGACAGTCGGCCGCCGGTCAGCCCAAAAGCGCGCTGGCGTTGCCGCCAAGAATCATCCGCTGCACGTCTTCCGGAAAGTCCGCCAGCAGGCCTGCGGGATCATAGTCGCCCATGTCGAACGGATAATCGGTTCCCAGCACCACGCGGTCTGCGCCGACGATCTCCACCAGCCGCGCCAGTTGCCGGGGATCATGGACGACGCTGTCAAACCATATCCGTCGCAGATAATCGGATGGCCGGCAGGCACATCCCGCCGCTTCCGGGCGCACGGCATGCGCCTGATCCGAACGCCCGGCATAGGCAGGCAGATAGCCGCCGCCGTGCGCCGCCAGAATCTTCACGCCGGGGTGGCGATCCAGAGTGCCGCCAAAGATCAGCTTCGACAGGCACACCGTGGTTTCGAACGGCTGGCCGATGGTATTCATCAGATAATGATCGGACAGGCGCGCGCCCAGCGTGGTACCCCATGGATGAATGAAGACCAGTGCGCCCAGTTCATCGGCCTTTTGCCAGAACGGATCGAAATATCTGTCTGAAATATCCATATCGGCAGCACGGGACGAAATTTCAACACCCTTGAACCCATCGGCGCGAACGGCCCGCTCCAGTTGCATCGCAGCCTTCGCCGGATGCTGTAGCGATACCGTCGCCAGTCCCATCAGCCGGTCGGGGTGCGCCGCGCAGACGTCCAGAATATTGTCGTTGATCCGGCGAACGATTTCATCCGACAGGCCCTCGTCGGCCCAATAGTGATACTGCGTCGGCGTCGGGCTGATGACCTGCACATCGACGCCCATCGCATCCATGTCGGCAAGGCGCGCTTCAACGCTGGTCAGCCTTGGCACCAGCCCGGCGATCCGCGCCTGATTGACCGCCGCCGACCCGGCGCCGATCGCGTCGGCCTCGGCGCCGGCCTGCGCGACAAAGCCAGGCTGATCGCGCACAATGGCTTCCACCTCGGGCAGCAGAATGTGGCAATGCAGGTCGATTGCTGGTCCCGCCAGCTTCGGCACGCGTGCGCCCACGGGCACCGGCGCCCGATGTGTGCCGCACCGGTGCAGCAGCTGATCCTGCCCTTGGTCCATTCCGGCCCCTCCGCCGATACCGAATTCGTCCACCATGCGATCTATCCCGAACGGATCAGGGCCGGGCTTCCGCCCGGCCCCGCAACCATTGTCAGAAGCTGTAGCCGACGCTTGCGCCCCACATGCGCGGCGGCTTGTAGCCGCCGTTCATAGCAAAACCGGTGGTCTGGGCGGCAACGAAGACGTTGCTGCGCACCTTCTGGTCGGTCAGGTTCTTCACGAACAGGCTAGCGCGCCAGCGCTCGTCGGCGCTTTCATACTGGAGCGACGCATCCACCAGCGCCACCGGCTTCTGCGACAGCCGGTCGTCGTTGAACTCGGTGAAGAACTGCCTGCTGCTGTAGGCGACATCGCCGCGAAGCGACAGCCGCCCCGGCAGCCCCACCGGCAGCTCGACTTCGGCGCCGCCGTTGATCGCCCATTGCGGCGCGTTCGCCAGATGGTTACCCGACAGGTTCAGAATGCCAAGCTCGGGCCGCGCCGGGTTCTTGGTTTCGAACTCGCGGAAGCGGGCATCGAGGTAGGTGATCGCCAGATTGAGATCGAGCTGCGGCACCGGCTTTGCCGTCACCTCAAGCTCGAAACCCTTCACCCGCGCCGACGCGGCATTTTCCGTCACGATCGAATTGCCGACCAGCTTGTTTACCTGCAAATCCTTGTAATCATAATAGAACGCGCTGCCGTTCAATTGCAGGCGGCGATCCAGCAGCGTGGTCTTGAAGCCTGCTTCATAAGACCAGACATATTCCGGCCCGACCGGCGGATTCGGGTTGCCGATCAGGATGACCCCGCTCTTGAAGCCGCGCGTCACCGACGCATACAGCATCACGTCTTCGGCAGGCCGATAGTCCACCCCGAATTTCGGCGTGACCGCGTTCCAGGTCCTGCTCTGGTCGATCGGAATGACGATGTTTGCCGAATTGGGCGGCGGCATGAAGGTGAACACCGTCAGATTGCCGACCGAGTGCCGCTTCTCGTTGCTGTAGCGAAGCCCCGCCGTAAGCCGGAAATCATCGACCACTTCATAGGTCCATTGCGTGAAGGCCGCGAACGACTTGACGCTCAGGTCGCCATATTCATGATAGGTCGGGTCGGGGTTCTGGAAGTGGAATACACGCCCCAGAAACGGGAAGTCGACGTGCAGTTGCGCATGCACATTCTCGCTGAAATAGAACAGCCCAGCCGTGCCCTGCAGCCGGTCTCCGCTATAGTTCAGTTGCAGTTCCTGCGAAAACTGCCGGGCTTTTTCCATCGTCAAGGTCGGGCCGAACGCATCGAACGAGGTGACGGCAGGATCGTTGATCCCGGCGCGATAGGATTCGCGATATCCGGTGATCGAACGGATTCCCAGATGATCCGCCGCATCGACGTCGATGGTGCCGCCGAAACCCCAACTGTTGCGATCGTTGCTGATGTGAACGCGGCTGGCGATGTCGCGGCTGTCGACCAGCATGATCGCGCCCTGGTCTAGCCCCGGAATCGGCACGTCGGCGCGATAGGGGCCGAAGGCGTGGAATGCGTAGTTCGCGTCCTTGGCGCGGGTGAAATCGCCGGTCACGGCAACGCGAACTCTTTCGCTCGGATCGGCCTCGATCGTTGCCCGCACCGCCCAGGTGCTCTGATCGTCGATCTCCTTGTTCAGATAGACGTTGCGCCCGAAACCATCGTGGCGATTGGTCTGGAATGCGAAACGGGCGCGGATGTCGCCCTGCGAATCGAGCGGGCCGCTGATCGCACCCTCGGCGGTCAGGGCGTTGTAATTGCCGAACGAAAGATTGAGGTAGCCGCTGTTTTCCCGTGTGGGGCGGCGGGTGATGACGTTCACAACCCCGCCCGTCGCATTGCGACCGTACAGCGTGCCCTGCGGGCCGCGCAGCACTTCCACGCGCTCGACGTCGAAGAAAGATGCAAGCTGCGCGCTCGGGCGGCCGATCACCACACCGTCGATCTGGAACGCGACGCTTGGATCCTGGCCGTTCGAAATCGAGGTCAGGCCGATGCCTCGAATGAACAGCCGCGCAAAACCGGCGTGCTGGCCAACCGAAATTCCCGGCGCGACGCGCGGCAGATCCAGCACCGACGTCACTCGCCTGCGCTCAAGTTCGGCCGAACCGATCGCCGACACCGCCAGCGGCACTTCCTGCAAATTCTCGGCGCGCTTCTGTGCCGTCACCACGATATCGGCAATGCCTTCCACGTCGGCGGCGGCAGCCGGCGCCCCGCCCGGCGCGGGCGCTGCCTCCGCGCCGGCGTTCGCCGATGCCGAAAATGACATCCCGGCTGCGATCACGCATGCCGAACCGAGCAACCAACCATTTCGCATTGCCACCTCCCCAACGAAGCGGGCGCTTCAGTGCGCCACTCCCTCAATTCAGCCGGAACGGGCCACGCGTCGTTGCTGCACGACAGCCAGGCCCTGATCGCGGCCCGCTTCGATTGGCAGGCATGGAAAGCAATCTCCAATATGTTGTTCCTATATCACCCATATGCCGGGCTAATGGCCGCGATTGTTGCAAGAGCGCCCGTTCCGACGCCCCGGCGGCTCGATCAGCGGGCGGGATACCTTGCATACCAACCGACTATTTCAGGATACCCCCGCCGCCCCCTATGGTCCGTTGAAATTCAGGCAACACGACAAGAGGGAGATCGTGGTGAGCGCTGTCAGCAATGTGTTGATCGTGGGTGGCGGGATTGGCGGCCTGTCGGCGGCCGTCGCCCTGTGCCGGCAAGGCATCAAGGTGGATGTCGTCGAAAAATACCAGACGGATGCCGTGCTTGGGATCGGCATCATCCTGCAGGGCAATGCGCTGCGTGCGTTGCACAGCCTCGGCATGTTCGAAGAAGTGCGCAGACATGGCTACCCCTACGACGGCTTCGCCTATTACGACGCGCAGGGGCAGAACCGGCATTTCCTGAAGGGCGACCTGATCGCCGGGCCGGAATACCCCTCGATGATGGGGATCACCCGGCCCGACTACGCCCACATCCTGACGACCGCCGCCGACAAGTCAGGCGCCCGGGTGCGGACCGGCATGTCGATCACGGCGCTGGCGCAGGATGCCGACGGCGTCGACGTGACATTCACCGACGGCACGACCGGGCGCTACGACGTGGTGGTCGGCGCCGACGGGATTCATTCGATCACGCGCCAACTGGTGTTCGGCAAGATCGCCGAGCCGCGCTACAGCGGACAGGCGGCGTGGCGCGTCAACTTCCCGCGTGAGACCGACGAACTGGAAAGCTACGATGGAGGCGAAGGCGACCGCGCGGGCGTGGTGCCGCTAAGCGAAACCATCATGTACATGTACGTGACCGACAAGGCCGACGAACCGGTCGAGCCGAAGGGCGATCTGCGCGAGGTGCTGACGCGGAAACTGGCGAACTATGGCGGCCGGATCGGCCATCTGCGCGACACGCTGCCGCCAGCCGACCAGATCGTCTGGAAGCCGTTTCTGGTCGTCGATCTGCCGGCGCCGTGGTTCAAGGGCCGCGTCGTCATCCTGGGGGATGCCGCCCACGCATCGACCGCGCACCTTGGGCAGGGGGGCGCGATGGCGATCGAGGATGCAGTGGTGCTGGCCGAGGAACTGGGCAAGGACATCGACGTCGATACCGCCTTCCGGAACTACATGGACAGGCGCCTGCCGCGTGCGGGGAAGATCAAGGAATGGTCGGAACTGCTGTGCCGCCAAGAGATCGAGCGTTCTCCCGATGCCGATCACATCGGCATCGCAGCCAAGGCGTTCGAGCTGGTGAAGCAACCCCTCTGAGGCAGCAGCCCCGAAAGGCCTCGCCCGCACACAGGAGTTTCCATGTTCGAGCCATTCCCCGGCAACTATGTCTGGAATCTGTCGGTCAACATCTGTCTGGCGATGGGCGGCGCCATCGGAGAAATCGAGGAAGCCAACGCCCCCGTGCGCGAAGCGGCGCTTCTGGGCGACGATGCAGGCACGCAGGCCTTCTTCGATAGCTGGATGGCGCTCGCCGACCGGCTGGCCGCACAGGGCGCCGAAGCCGAGGCCGCAGGCCACGGCCTCACGGCAAGCGAAAAATACGCGCGCTCCCTTGCCTATGGCATGACGGCCGAACGCATGCAGGCGCGAGATCACGCGCCGCGCCGCGAAGCCTATGCAAAGATGCTGGTGGCGCGTGACGGCATGTTCCGTGCAGGAGGCATCCGCTGCGAAGCAGTCGAGATCCCGTGGCAGGGCGCCATGCTTCCCGCGCTGTTCCTGCCTGCAAGCCAGCCCGGACCGGCGCCCTGCATGATCTTCTGCAACGGCTTCGACAGCATCAAGGAGATGATCTACCTCATCAACCGCGACGCGTTTGCGCGCCGTGGCGTTGCCTTGCTGATGATCGACCAGCCGGGCGTCGGCGGCGCGCTGCGCCTGCACGGCTTGACCGCCATCCACGACACCGAGCGCTGGGCGGCTGCCGCCGTCGATTATCTGGAACGCCGCGCCGATGTCGATCCAGAACGAATCGGCATCATGGGCTGGTCGCTCGGCGGCTATTATGCTCCGCGCGCCGCCTGCTACGAAAAGCGGCTCAAGCTGTGTGTCGCCTGGGGGGCGAACCATAACTGGGGCGCGCTGCAACATCGCCGCGCCGCGCGCGAGGGCGACCGCCCGGTCCCGCACTATTGGGAACATGCGTGCTGGGTGTGGGGGGAACCGTCTGCCGAGGCGCTGCTCGCCAGATGCGACCGCATCACCCTTGCAGGGCATTTGCAGCACATGACGGTGCCGTTCCTCGTCACCCATGGCGCCAACGATCGCCAGATCCCGGTGGCCGACGCCCATCAAAGCCATGCCGAAGCCGTCAACAGCCCAGATCGGGAACTGAAGATATTCACCCCGCTGGAAGGCGGCATCGAACATGTCGGCACCGACAATATCGAACCCATGCGAAGCTTCGTTGCAGACTGGGTCGCCGACCGGCTGGCCTGACCGCAGGCGCGCGCGTCAGAGCAGAACGAGCTGGTCCCGGTGGATGACGGCGCTGCGCGGGGCATAGCCAAGGATCGCCTCGACCTCGGTGCTGCGCCGTCCGGCGATCGCGCGCGCGTCGGCCGCATCATAGCCGATCAGGCCGCGCGCCACCGGCTGCCCTTCACGGTCGGTCACGTCGACCGCATCACCACGGCGAAACTGGCCCTCGATCCCCACAACGCCGGCCGAAAGCAGGCTTTTCCCGGCCCGCAGCGCTTCGACCGCACCGTCATCGACCGCAAGTCGCCCTTCCACCTGCATCCGCCCGGCAAGCCAGGCCTTGCGGGCGGTCAGCGCATCATGGGCGGCAAAGATCGTGCCGCGCCCGGTTTCGTCGAAGCGGGCCAGCGGATGATCGGGCTTCCCCGCCACGATGGCGACGGGCACGCCCGCCGCATGGGCGATGCGCGCGGCCTCGATCTTGGCCTGCATTCCGCCAGAACCCATCCCCGACGACGACGCCCGCGTCGCCATATGGGCAACCGCTGCAATGTCCTCGACGGTCGGGATGAACGCAGCGCCGGCATCCTCGGCCGGGTTTGCCGTGTACAGCCCGTCGATATCCGAAAGCAGGATCAACGCATCGGCGCGTCCGGCCTGCGCGGTGCGCGCCGCCAGCCGGTCATTGTCGCCGAAGCGGATTTCCTCGGTCGCAACCGAATCATTCTCGTTCAGGATCGGCACAACCCCAAGGCTCAGCAGCCGGTCGAGCGTCGCCGATGCGTTCAGAAACCGGCGACGATCCTCGAAATCGCCGAGCGTCAGCAGCATCTGCGCGGCCGGGATGCCATGCATCGCCAGCAGTTCCGCCCAGAGACCGGCCAACAGGATCTGCCCGGTCGCGGCTGATGCCTGCGCATCCTCGAGCGTGCCGCGCCCGCCCTTGGGCAGCTTCAACAGCCTGCTGCCCAGCGCGATCGCGCCCGACGATACCAGAATGAGCTTCTGCCCGGCGCGGTGGCGCGCCGCCAGATCGGCGACCAGCGTTTCCAGCCATGCCCGGCGGACTTCGCCGGACGCTTCGATCAGCAGCGACGAACCGACTTTCACCACCAGCCGCGGCGCGTGCGCAGGTGTAAATCCACCAGCCCGCCCGCTCATAGCGGCGACCATCCGGCTTCCTCGGCGTCGGCGGGTTGATGATCTGGGCGCAGTTCGCGCAGCACTGCACCAAGAACCGCGTCCACCCCCTCGCCGGTCATTGTCGAGATGACCAGCGGCGCCACCCCCGTGCGCCGTTCGATGGCGCGGGAAACGGCTGCGATCTTCTGCGGCGTTGCCGTATCCAGCTTCGACAGCACCACGATTTCGATCTTGTCCTCGAGGCCCGCGCCATAGGCTTCGAGTTCGTCGCGGACGATGTCATAGCCTGCGGTCGGCGCTTCGCCGCCCGCATCGACCAGATGCAGCAGCAGGCGGCAGCGTTCGATATGGCCGAGGAAGCGGTCGCCGATGCCTGCGCCGTCGGCCGCCCCTTCGATCAGGCCGGGAATGTCGGCCATCACGAACTCGCGGCCCTGGTGCGACACCACCCCAAGCTGCGGCTTCAGCGTGGTAAACGCATAGGCGCCCACTTTCGCGCGGGCGTTGGTCACGGCGTTCAGAAAGCTTGACTTGCCGGCGTTCGGCAGCCCCACCAACCCGACGTCCGCCAGCAGCTTCAGCCTCAGCCAGACCGACAATTCCTGCCCCGGAAAGCCCTTCTGGAACTGGCGCGGGGCGCGATTCGTCGATGTCTTGTAGTGGGCGTTGCCTTTGCCGCCGTCGCCGCCCTTCAGGAACAGGATTCGCTGCCCGGCTTCGGTCAGGTCGGCCAGCAGGGTGCGCTCGTCGTCGTCGGCCAGAACCTGCGTGCCGACGGGAACCTGAATGACAAGCTGGCGGCCGTTGGCGCCATGCCGGTCCGAACCCATGCCGCCGTGGCCGCGTTCGGCCCGGAAATGCTGGGTGTAGCGAAAGTCGATCAGCGTGTTCAGGCCGGGCACCGCTTCGAACAGAATGTCGCCGCCCTTGCCGCCATCGCCGCCGTTCGGCCCACCATATTCGACAAATTTTTCACGCCGGAAGCTGACGCAGCCATCACCGCCCCAACCCGACTTCAGGTGCACCTTCGCCTGATCGAGAAACATCATGTCGGCAGACCCCGAAACGCCGGGACCGTAGCCCAGGGCAATAGCTGAAAAAGATGAACCGCAGAAAACGAACGCGACATCCGCAATTCAGGAACAGTGGCGCACCACGCTGCCCGTGCGCACCGGCGTTCGACGCGCACATTCGAAGGACTTGATCGATGCTCAAGCATGCAATTGTTGCTGCAACCGCCGCCTTCGCCCTCGCCGCCAGCGGCGCTGCCTTTGCTGCGGCCCCGGCCGCACATCAGGCCACGCCCACTGCCGTGAAAGCC
>NZ_DBNHFX010000093.1:0-4667 GCF_057137845.1 Sandaracinobacteroides sp.
TGCCGCCTTCGCCGCGCATCGCTTCGGTGATCAGGAAATTCTTCACCTGCGGATGATAAAGGCAAGTCGGATGGAACTGGTTGAATTCCATGTTGGAAACCCGGCATCCGGCGCGCCAGGCGATGGCTATGCCGTCGCCGGTCGATCCGTCCGGATTGGTCGAGAAGCGATAGACCCTTGAAGCGCCGCCGGAAGCCAGCACCACCGCGCGCGCCAGCAACCGGCGCACATGCCCCGACGCGCGATCGAGCACATACAGCCCCATCGCCCGCCGCTGGGCAAAACCACGGCCTGCGATGTGCCGTTCGGTGATGATATCGATCGCCACCTGATCGGGCAGAAAGCGGATCAGCGGATTGGCAAGCGCCGCCCGTTCGAGTGCGGTCTGCACGGCAAGGCCGGTTGCGTCGTCGACGTGGACGATGCGGCGCATGCTGTGGCCGCCTTCGCGCGTCAGGTGCCAGCGCCCGACCACGCCCTCGCCGGGGTTGAACGGCACGCCCAGCGCCGCCAGCCGGCCGACAGCCGCTGCTGCATGTTCCACCACGAATTCAACGGCGCGCCGGTCGTTCAGGCCCGCGCCCGCCACCATCGTGTCCTCGACATGGCTTTCGATGCTGTCTCCGGCATCCAGCACGGCGGCGATCCCACCCTGCGCCCGGCTGGTCGAACCGGCCGAAATGCCCGACTTCGACAGCAGCAGCACCTGCCGCCCGCCCGCCGCCAGATTGAGCGCCGCCGTCAGCCCGGCCGCGCCCGAACCGACGACGATGACATCCGACAGGATCGGGTCTTCCATTGTTCAGGCGTCCTCTGCCACTGGCGCATGGCCGGTCAGCGCAAGGAAGATATCCTCCAGCCGTGCGTCGTGGGTTGCGATATCGACGATGCCATAGCCCGCATCCCCCAGCCTGCCAAAGACCGCGCCCGCATCCAGCAATCGGCGGTCATAGCGGACGTCGAGCACACGCGGCCCGCCCTGGTCGACGCGCGCAGCCCCGCCGAAATCCGGCAGGGGGCCGATGTCCCGGTCCAGCGTGATTTGCAGCCGTTTGCTGTTCGCTCGCGCCAGCAGCCCCTGCATGTCGCTGTTCGCCACCACCGCGCCATTGTCGATGATGGCGATTCGATCGCACAGTTCCTCGGCCTCCTCGAGATAGTGGGTCGTCAGCACCACTGTCGTGCCCTGCGCATGCAGTTCGCGGACATATTCCCACAGCATCTGCCGCAGTTCGATATCGACGCCCGCCGTCGGTTCATCGAGGATGAGCACCGGCGGATTATGCACCATCGCCTTGGCGATCAGCAGCCGGCGCTTCATCCCGCCCGACAGGGTGCGCGTATAGACATGCGCCTTGTCGTCGAGCCTGACCTTGCGCAGCAGTTCCATCGTCCGCCGCCGTTCGCGCGGCACGCCATACAGGCCGGCTTGCAGCTCCAGCGTTTCGTAGGGCGTGAAATATGCGTCGAACAGCAGTTCCTGCGGCACCACACCGATCGACGCCTTGGCGTTGCGCGGATGGGTGTCGATGTCGAAACCCCAGACTTCGGCCTGCCCCCCCGTCTTGATGACGAGGCCGGCGAGGATATTGATCAGCGTCGATTTGCCGGCGCCGTTCGGCCCAAGCAGCGCGAACATCGACCCGGCGGGGATCTCCAGATCGATCCCCGAAAGCGCCCGCTTGCCGCCCGCATAGGTCTTTTCCAGCCCCCGAAGACGGATTGCCGCCGTCACTTCATCTGCCTCACGTCGGTCAGGCGGCCGGTCACGGCGGCGGCGGCGGCCATCGCCGGAGACAGCAGATGCGTCCGCGAACCGGGGCCCTGCCGGCCGACGAAGTTGCGGTTCGACGTCGATGCGCAGCGTTCCCCGGCGGGCACCTTGTCGGGGTTCATGCCAAGGCACATCGAACAGCCCGGTTCGCGCCATTCGAAGCCTGCCTCGATGAAGATGCGATCAAGCCCTTCCTGTTCGGCCTGCCGCTTCACCAGCCCCGACCCCGGCACCACCAGCGCCTGCCGCACGCTGGATGCAACACGCCTGCCCTTTACCACTTCGGCGGCGGCGCGCAGGTCCTCGATGCGGCTGTTCGTGCAACTGCCGATGAAGATATTCTCGACGAAGACATCCTCCATCCGGGTGCCCGGCGTCAGCCCCATATAGGCCAGCGCCTTTTCAGCAGCGGCGCGCTTGGCGGGATCGGCAAAGCTGTCGGGCGACGGCACGGTTCCCGTCACCGGCACGACATCTTCCGGGCTGGTGCCCCATGTGACAAGCGGCGCGATCGCGCTGCCGTCGATCACGGTTTCGCGATCATATCCTGCGCCCGGATCAGCAGGCAACTGCCGCCACCAGTCGATCGCACGATCGAGCGCCGCACCTGCGGGCGCGCGCGGCCTGCCACGCACATAATCGAAAGTCTTGTCGTCCGGCGCCACCAGCCCGGCCCGCGCACCGGCTTCGATCGACATGTTGCAGAGCGTCATCCGCCCTTCCATCGACAGTGCGTCGATCACCGACCCGCGATATTCCAGCACCGATCCGGTTCCGCCGGCGGTTCCCATCGCGCCTATGATGGCCAGCGCCACGTCCTTGGCAGTGATCGACCATCCAAGGCTGCCGTTCACCGTCACTGCGTGGTTCGCCGATTTTTTCAGCAGCAGCGTCTGCGTTGCAAACACATGCTCCACCTCCGACGTGCCGATGCCGAACGCCAGCGCCCCGAAGGCGCCGTGTGTCGAGGTATGGCTATCGCCGCAGACCATGGTGAGCCCCGGCAGCGTGAAGCCCTGTTCCGGGCCGATCACATGCACGATCCCCTGTTCCGGGGCGTCGATCTCGAAATACTCGACGCCGAATTCGGCGCAGTTGGCCTTCAGCGCCGCAAGCTGGGCGACCGATTCCGGATCCTCGATCGGCAGGCGCCGGTCGGTCGTCGGCACATTGTGGTCGGGAACCGCAAGCGTCAGGTCGGGCCGGCGCAGACGCCGCCCGGCCGCGCGCAGGCCGTCGAACGCCTGCGGGCTGGTCACCTCGTGGATGAGGTGACGGTCGATGAAGATGAGCGATGTGCCATCATCACGGGCCGATACGACATGGTCGTCCCAGACCTTGTCATAGAGTGTTCGAGGTGCTGTCATGAGGAGAGGCGTTAAGCCCGCCCCATGGCCGTGGTCAAGCGGCCGTGGTCAAGCAGCCGTTGCAGGCACCGCGCCGCCGATGCCCCCTTGTCAAACGCCCTTTTCGCGCCGCCACGACCGCCATTCGCCGACACGCGCCTGATGCGCGCCATAGTCCTTCGAAAAGGCGTGCCCGCCGCTGCCGTCGGCCACCATGTACAGATAATCGTGGACTTCCGGGTCCATCGCGGCAGCCAGGCTTTCACGGCCGGGATTGGTGATCGGCCCTTCGGGCAGGCCGGGCCGGCGATAGGTATTATAACCGTTCGCGGCCTTCAGTTCCGATTGCAGGATGCGGCGCTTCAAGGGCTTGCCCCTGGTGACGGGGTAGATGACCGTCGGGTCAGCCTGCAGCGGCATACCGGCGCGCAGGCGGTTCGAATACAGCCCGGCGATACGGCGGCGTTCTGAAGGATCGCCTGTCTCTTTCTCGACGATCGATGCCAGAATCAGCGCATCCTCTTTGGTCTTTACGGCGATATGCTCGGACCGATGCTCCCACAGGCGCCCGATCTCGTCGGTCATCGCCGTCTGCATCCGCTTCAAAACGTCTGCGCGCGATTCGCCGATCCTTCCCTCGTAGGTCGCCGGAAGCACGCTGCCTTCGGGCGGCGGCGCCACCTTGCCCTTCAGGCCGCCCACGGCGTTCAGCCGTTCGGCCACCATCACGCTTGGCATGCCTTCCGGGATCGGAATGCGCACGACCAGCGTATCGCCGCGCTTCAGCCGCTCCAGCACCGAACCCCAGCCTTCGCCCTCGAAGAAGCCGTAGGTACCGAACTGGATTTCGCGATCGTCGCCGATGGCGCGCGCCAGCATCTCGAACAACTCGGCATTGCCGACGACACCGGCCGCTTCCAGCCGCTTCGCCACCTCGCGCAGCGAAGAACCGCGCGGGATCTCCACTTCGACGCGCGGCACGCCGGGCATCGGCTTGCGCCGCCAGACCGTCGCAGTCCAGATACTCAGCGTCAGCATGGCGACGATCGCCAGCACACCGCCCCAGATCATCCAGCGCGGCTGCCCCGCGCCCTGCGCGCCTGCGGCCAAGCTCAGACCTTCCGGAACACGACAGTCGCGTTGGTGCCGCCAAAGCCGAAGCTGTTGTTCAACACCGCCTCGACCTTGCGCTCCCTGGCGTTCCACGGCACCAGATCGACGCCCTCAGCCCCGTCGCACGGGTCCTCAAGGTTCAGCGTCGGCGGCACCACCTGATCACGCATCGCCAGCAGCGTGAAGATGCTTTCCACGGCGCCCGCGCCACCCAGCAGGTGGCCGACGGCCGATTTGGTGCTGCTCATGGATATGTGGCCGATGTCGGCGCCGAACAGCCGCTTCACCGCACCCAGTTCCAGTTCGTCGCCCATCGGCGTCGAGGTGCCGTGCGCGTTCACATAGTCGATCTGGCCGGGGTTCAGCCCGGCCCGCTTCAGCGCCATCTGCATCGAGCGGAACGCGCCCGAGCCTTCGGGGTGCGGCGCCGTCAC
>NZ_DBNHFX010000094.1:0-19145 GCF_057137845.1 Sandaracinobacteroides sp.
AGTCATAATATCGAAGCTGCCGGCCCGCGATCGCGTCCGCTTCCACCGCAACGATGCCATGTGGCTCGTCAACGGTCACGCCATAGTCGCGCTGCTCGTCCATCTGCCTCCCGTCCGGGCATCTGTACCGGGCCTGAAGCCAGCGCTCAAGGCCGTGGTGCAGGTTCTGCGTTGAACACGGTCATGCGGAATGCCTGCGGGCATTTTGTCATACAGGCCGCAGCGGAACATTCGATAGCGCCATGCCGACGCCAGAAAAAATCGGGCCGGGGTTGATCGCCCCGGCCCGGTTCCGTCGTCCGACCCTGTGTCTGTCTTACCGCAGAAGTTGCAGCACGCCCTGCTGGCTCTGGTTGGCTTGCACCAGCATCGCCTGTGCCGCCTGCGACAGGATCTGCCCGCGCGCCAGATTGGTGGTTTCGGCGGCGAAATCGGCATCCTGAATGCGCGAGCGCGAAGCGACCGTGTTGGTGCTGGTGCTTGTCAGGTTGTTGATCGTCGCTTCGAGCCGGTTCTGGACTGCGCCCAGTTCCGCGCGGTTGATCGAGATCGACTTCAGCGCCTCGTCGATCGAACCAAGCGCGGCGGTCGCCCCTGCCTGCGTCGAAATGTCGACGTCCTTCACCTTCAGGCCGCCAAGGTCGGCACCATAACGGCTTTCCTCGAAGCCGAGGTTGGTGAAGTTCGAGCCTGCGGCAAAGCCCTGGCTGCCCGCGCGCACATCGACCGCCTTGCTGCTTGACAGCGTGACCTGGGCATAGGCTGTCTGCACGGCATCAGCCGACACGTTGGCGGTGTTCGCAACCCCAAGCGCGGTATAGCTGGTGCCGGTGCCGGCAACCGTCGCGCCGGCAAGGCCGAAGTTCGCGGCGCTTGCGGTGGCGGTATCGAACCAGACTGCGATATTCCGTCCGTCGGCCGCCGTCAGCGACAGGCCGCCACGGCCGTTGTCTGTTGCAGTCACGCCGGTTGCGCCCGACGAGTTGTTGATCACCGACACGACATTTTCGCGAGTCTGCTGTGCGCTGTCGCTTGCCTTCAGTGAAACGCTCATCGACACGCCATTGATGACGAGCGTCGCGCTTGCGTCGGCGCCGACAACGGTCGTCGTGGTGGCGTCGATGGTCAGCGCGCGTGCCGTGGCGGTGACGCCGGTTTGCGCCGAACTTTCGTTGATGGCTGCGGCAACCGCGATTGCGCTGGCGGCCTTGGTGCTGGAACCGGCAGTGGTATCCGACCAGGTATCGTCCGATGCCTTGGAGGCGCGGATCGACACGCCGTTGATCACCAGATCGCCGGTGTTCAGCACCCGCGCATCCGAGCCGTTGGCCGCACTCGCCACCGCGCGCGCATCTGTCGATACGGTAGAGACACCACGATCGAACGTGCCCACCGCAAGACCGGACCGCGACAACCGCCCGGACCCGACCGAGTCGACCACGATCGGCCCACCCGAGTCCGACACGAGGCTGAACGTGCCCGATTGCGCGCCCGCCTTCAGGCCGGTCGCTGCCGCCGTCAGCGTCGTCATCTGCACGTCGATGTTGCGCCCGTCCGCCGCTTCGAGGCGGATGCCAAGGTTGGAATCTCCGGTGTCGATCGCCCGCACCCCGGTCTGGCCGGTGATCAGATTGATCGCATCGACGACCGCAGTGCGCGATGCGGCAGCGTTGCCGCTGGTGGTGATCGAGCCCGTGGTCACGCCGTTGATGGTGACGGTGCCGGTAAGCGCCGCAGCCGTCATCGCGGTGCCGGTCATCGTGGTGGCGCCGACGACGGCACGAACACCGGTCTGCGTGCTTGCCCGGTTGATCGCCGCAGCCTTGGCCAGCGCCGATGCCTCCTTTGCGGTGGACGAAAGATTGTCGTCGGCTTCACGTGAAGAACCGATGACGACGCCGTTGATCCTGAGGTCGTTCGCCTGCAACGCCTGGTTCGAAGTCAGGGCGCCCGCCGTGGTTTCGAACGCCCCGGTCGATGTGAGGCCCGGTGCATTCCCGGTGCCAAGGTCGCCCGCACGGGCCGAGCCGATCGCCAGTTGCACGGTTTCGCCAGCCCGCGAGCCGGTTTGCAGCGACAGCTTGGTCGAAGAACCGTCGAGCAGCTTGATGCCGTTGAAACTGGTGCGGCTGGCGACATTGTCCATTTCGCCGACGAGCTGCGTAACTTCCGCCTGAAGCGCCTGCCGGTCCTCGTTGGAGATGGTGCCGTTTGCTGCCTGCACCGAAAGTTCGCGCATACGTTGCAGCATGTTGGTGATTTCACCCATTGCAGATTCCGCCGTCTGCGCCAGCGAGATGCCGTCGCCGGCGTTGCGGATCGCAACCGACAGGCCGCGAACATCGGCCGTCATGCGCTGGGCGATCGCAAGGCCGGCGGCGTCGTCTTTGGCGCTGTTGATGCGCAGCCCCGTCGACAGCCGTTCCATCGCGGTGTTGAGGCTTGCCTGGCCGACGCGGCCGCCGGCTTGTGCTTTCAGTGCCGAAAGATTGGTATTGATGATCGTCATATCCTGATCCCCTTGGTGTTGCAGGCCCCTGCCCGCACGGTAAGGCTGGAACTGGAAGCCTCGGTGTCATCGGCTTCGCGGGGCTTCACGGCCGGGCTGTCCGCAGGTTAAACGCGGCATCAGACATGCATGAATTTCCAGACATATTGATCGATGCGCCGGGCTGGCTGGTGATCGACAAACCGGCGGGGCTTGCTGTGCATCCCGGCCCGCGAACGCCGCACAGTCTGGAGGATGTGCTGGCTGCACATTCACCCAAGCGCCCACAGCCAAGGGCTGTGCACCGCCTCGACCGCGACACATCAGGGTGCCTGCTGCTTGCGCGCAAGGCGTCTGCACTGCGTTCGCTGGCGCGGCAGTTCGAGGAAGGTTCGGTCCGCAAGGAATATCTTGCCATCGTCGCAAATCCGCCCACCGCCGATGATGGCGTGGTGGACGCGCCGCTGGCGAAGCTCAGCAGCCGCGCCACTGGCTGGCGCATGGAAGTATCGGCGAACGGCAAGCCGGCGCAGACGGAATGGCGGGTGCTGGAACGGCGGGGGGCGCTGGCGCTCGTCAGCTTTCGGCCGCTGACCGGGCGAACCCATCAGATCCGCGTGCACTGCACCCGGCTTGCCGCAGGTTCGGCGATCGTCGGCGATCCTGTCTATGGCGCGCCGCACGCGGCCGGCATGATGCTGCACGCGCATCGGTTGTGGTTTCGTGATCCCCGAACCAACGACGAAGTGCGGGCCGAGGCCCCCTGCCCCGCCCGCTTCGGCACCCTCGGCTTTGGCGCAGACGCGCCTGCCGACTGAACCGTCAGCCGTTCAGCGACCGGACCATTGCGTCGGCAATGCGATCGGGCTGCACCGGATAGTTCCCGGCGCGGATCGCATTACGCAGCTCCTCGACGCGGCCATATTGCACCGGAGGATGTTCAGAGAGCGCCCGTGTGACGGCGCCGGCAGTATTGCCGTCCGTCCGGGCGCGGCCGGGCGCAATTGCAGAATCCGCAGCTTTCGCTGTGCCCGCCCCCGCAGCGCTTGCGCCGTTGAGTGGCAGTTTGGCCATCGGCCGGTTGGTAACAGGGTCAACCATAGGTTCCATCATCCTGACGTCGTTCCGCCGGAGCGCAGGCCCGCCTGTGGCGGCGCCGCGCACCAGTTCCCCGGTTCACGGCAGTCCCAATTCGTTCTTTAGCGCTTCACGAAAATTTTTCCGCTGTCGCCGATGGTGGCAAAGAATCGTCGGCCGGAAACACTGTTCCTTAGCGTCACCGACCCGTCACGCAGGTTGACCGCTTCCACCACGCCTTCCGCGTTTACGCGATAACCCGCCCCTTCGACTTCGACTTGCAGCAACTGCCCGCGCCGAATCGCCGGCCGTGATTCCGATGCAGCTACATCGAGGCGAATGTTCCAGCCGTTGCCCGGGCAGCGCGCGTGAAGTCCGGCGCGGCTGCCCGGCTCCCATGAAAAGGTAAAGCCGGTCGGGCAATCCGGCACAGCGATCCGTTCGTCCAGCCGCACCGGTGCGCCGGCAAAGCGCCCGGCGCTTTCGCGCAGATCATCCGCCGAGGCCGCAGCCGGCAACGGAACCAGCAAAAGGAGAACGGCGATCATTCTAAACATCATGCACCTCCGGTCGTTCGGAGTTCATCAAGCAAGGAACGGGCCAGCCAGTCGCCCGCCGCGATTGCCGTGCAAACCGGCACATCGGTGCCGCAAATGCGGAACCCGGCCGGCACATATGTTCCGGCACAAAGGCTTCGCACGCTCAGCCATCAGGTTGGCACGGCAATTGCTTGGCGTCCGTTTGCCCACATTCGGGCAGGAAGGACACACAGTGGACAGGCTGGACCGCTACTTCGGGGTGCATGGAACCGCGCTGACGTTGCGCAGCGAACGAATGCAGATCCTTGCTTCCAACATCGCGAACGCTGCGACGCCCGGATACAAAGCGCGCGACCTCGATTTTTCGGCGTTGCTCGCTGCCGATGGGGCAGCGCCCGGCCACCTCGCCGCGCCAAGCCGTGGGCACATCGGTGCGGGCGGCAACGTTCAACCACGCCTCCTCTACCGCCAGCCCCTGCAACCTTCGCTCGATGGCAATAGCGTCGAACTGGCGACCGAGCAGGTCGAGTTCGCTGAAACCGCGATCCGCTATCGCTCGACGCTGGGCATGCTGGGCAGCCGCATCAACGGCCTGATGGCTGCGTTGAAGGGTGAATGAAATGTCGCTTTCGATCTTCGACATCGCGGGCCGCGCCATGTCGGCGCAGTTGCTGCGGCTGAACAGTTCCGCATCGAACCTGGCCAATGCTGGCGCAGTCTCCTCCGATGCGCAAGGCGCGTTCCGGGCGCTGAAGCCGGTGTTCCAGACCGAGTATGAGGCCGGCACCGGCAACGCGACGGTATCCGTGCTTGGCGTCGTGCAGACCGCGATGAAGCCTCAGCGCCGCCACGAGCCTGGCCATCCGCTCGCCGACGCGCAGGGCTATGTGCATATGGCCGCCGTCGACACCAACGCCGAACTGGTCGAGATCGTCGAAACCAGCCGGCAATACCGCAACAACATCGAAGTGCTGGAAACAGCGAAATCGCTCACCCTCGAAACCCTGAGGCTTGGCCGGTGAGCGGGTTCGACGCAGCGGCGCTCGGCCTTCGCGCAGCCGATGGCGAAACCGGCGGCAACAGGCAGACGCTTGGGCGGCAGTCGCTGGGGCAGCAGGACTTCCTGACGCTGCTCGTCACGCAGTTGCGCAATCAGGACCCGCTGAACCCGCTCGACAACGAAGCCTTCGTCGCCCAGCTCGCACAATTCTCGACCGTGTCCGGAATAGCAGAAGCTGCGCAAACGCTTGGCCGGATGGAACAGACCGCCGCCGGCGAACAACGCCTGTCGGCAGCCGCATGGATCGGGCGCACCGTCACCGGCGCAGACGGCACCGGCGGCGAAGTCGCGTCGGTCAGCTTTGCCGAAGACGGGGCTGTGTCGCTCGTCCTCGCGGATGGCGCGAGCCTGCTGCTCTCCTCAGTCAACCGTCTGGCCTGAAAGGAAGCCCGACCATGACCTTCTCCATCTCGCTCACCGGCCTGAACGCTGCACAGACCGAATTGTCGGCGCTTTCCAACAATATCGCCAATGTTGGCACCAACGGTTTCAAGAAGTCCCGTGTCGAGTTTGGCGACATCGTCAGCCGGTCTGTGAACCAGTCGGCGCGTTCTGCGAACGGCGTGGGCGTCGCTGTGATGGCGGTGAAACAGCAGTTCGGACAGGGCGGCTACCAGTCGAGCAGCAGCGCCCTTGACCTTTCGATCGGCGGCCAGGGCTTCTTTCTGGTGAAGGGAGGCGGCGCCGAAGGGGACAGCTTCGCCCTGTCACGCAACGGCTCGTTCGGCGTCGACGCCGACCGCTGGGTCGTCGACAACGAAGGCAGACGGCTGCAGGTGCTGCCGACGACGCCCGATGGCGCCGTCACGGGAACCGGCGCAAGCGCGTTGCAGGCGCTGCGGATGCCGGAAAGTTCGGGCACACCCATCGCCACTACTGCCGTCCGCTTCATCGCCAACCTGCCTGCCGCCGCAACCCCGCCCGTCGCCAGCTTCGACCGCGCCGACCCGGCAAGCTACAACGGCGCCACGTCGACGACGATCTACGATGCAAACGGCGCCGCACAGACCGCAACAGTCTATTATCGCCGGCTTCCAAGCCCTATGGGCGATACCAACAAATACTGGGAAATCAGAAGCTTCACCGGCCAGTCAGAAATATCGCCGGTGCCCGGCCCCGGCCCGCAGACCCTCACCTTCGACAGCGCAGGCGTGCTGACCTCCCCCGTCGGGCCGGTCGTCTTTTCGGGCGGCTTCAGCATCAGCCACGCAGATTCCACGACGCTTGCCCAGCCCTTTTCCGTGCCCTTCTCTGAACAGGACGGGTATGCCCCCGGCCGCCTCGAAAGCCTCGACATCGACAGGACCGGCATCGTCCGCGCCAGCTTCTCGAACGGAGAAACGGCGGCGATCGGCAAGCTGGCGCTTGGCAACGTCACCAATCCGCAAGGGCTGAAGCAGAACGGCAACGTAAGCTGGATGCTTTCGGGTTCATCGGGCGCGTTGCAGGTAGGAGAAGCCGGTCAGGATGGCTTCGGCACAGTGGCATCCGGTTCGCTCGAACGCTCCAACGTCGACCTGACCGAGGAACTGGTGGGGTTGATCTCGGCCCAGCGCAACTTTCAGGCAAACGCGCGCGCGATCGACACTGCATCGACACTGCTGCAAACCATCATCCAGTTGCGCTCCTGATGGACCGACTGGTCTATACCGCGCTTACAGGGTTGCAGCGGGCGCAAGAGGCGCAGTCGGTGACGGCGCACAACCTCGCGAACCTGTCGACGCCGGGCTTCCGCCGCGAGGTGGCGATGCTGTCGGCGGCGTGGGTCGCCGAAAGCGGCGCCGGGCCAACCGCGCGGGTGCAGTCGGGTGGCGAAGCACCAGTCGATATCGAGACGCCGGGCCGCGTCGTCACGACCGGACGCCCGCTCGATATCGCCCTGCCTGCCGGCAACTGGCTCGGCGTCGCAGGCGCTGACGGGCAACCGGCCCTGACCAAACGGGGCGACTTGCACGTCGCCCCAGATGGCCAATTGATGACCGGCGCAGGTAATCCGGTTCTTGGCGAGGACGGCCCCATCCGGCTCGCGTCGGACTTCGCCAGCCTCAGGGTTGCAGCCGATGGCGGCCTCGAAATCCTGCCCGCTGGCGAAATGGCCTGGGTCAGGGCCGGCAGGCTGCTGCTGCAGACCGCACCATCCGATACGATCAGTCGCGGCGAAGACGGATTGTTCCGGTCACCCTCGGCCGAGGCGGACCCGGCAGCCCGCGTGCAGGTCGGCGCACTCGAACAATCGAACATGGATGCGGCGTCGGCGCTCGTCGAACTCGTAGAACAATCCCGCCTGTTCGAGATGCAGACGCGGCTTCTTACCGCCGCGCGCGAGATGGACGAAGGCGGCGCAACCCTGATGCGCGTCCAATAGTAACGAGGAACTGGCCATGTCTTCTGCACTGCACATCGCCCGGTCGGGCCTCGAGGCGCTCGACCAGCGGCTTCGCACGATTTCCAATAATCTGGCGAACGCCAACACGGTCGGCTTCAAGCGCGATCGCGCCGCCTTTGAAACACTGCTCTATCAGACGACCCGCCCGGCCGGCGCCCCCGCAGGCGCGGACACCCGCTTTGGCATGGGCCTTTCCACAGGTGCGGGCGTGCGGGTTGCAGGAACAGAGCGAGTGCACACGCAAGGCGGGATGACCGTCACATCGAACGCGCTCGACCTGGCGATCGACGGCGAGGGCCTGTTCGAAGTGACCATGCCGGACGGGACCGCCGCATACACCCGCGCGGGGGCCTTCACCCGCGATGCCGAAGGCCGCGTGGTAACACCGCAAGGCTTTCCGCTGGCGCCGCCGATCCAGATTCCCGAAGGCGCCACCCAGATCACGATCGCAGGAGACGGCACGGTATCTGCGATGCTGCCGGGCGAGAATACGCCAACCGAAGCCGCGCGCATCACGCTTGCAACCTTCATCAATCCGGGCGGGCTGGCGCCTTCCGGCGAAAACCTGTTCCGGGAAACGGCTGCATCCGGCCCGGCACAGCAAATGAACCCCGGCGAAAACGGCGCCGGATCGATCCGGCAAGGTTCGCTTGAAAATTCAAACGTGTCTGCCGTTCAGGAACTGGTGGACATGATCGAAACGCAGCGCGCCTATGAAATCAACTCGAAGGTCATATCGGCCGCTGATGAAATGATGCAATATGTCAACCAAAGCATATAATCATCTGATTATTATTTCATTTGGCGTAGTTTCTGTTTCCTGCTCGCAGGTATCGAAACTTGGCGGCGCGGTGCCGCAGATCCCGCCGGCGCTACCGGCTGCCCCGGCACCGCCTGCCGTAACGGGAAGCCTGTGGCAGCCGACGACGGCGCATCGCATGGCGCTGGCCGAAGACCGGCGCGCACGCGGTGTCGGCGACACGCTGACGATCCGCCTGGTCGAGCGGTTGCAGGCCGAGAAATCAGCCGCGCAGGATGGCAAGCGCAACAGCCAGCGCAGCGTTGATCTGCCTGACGCCAAACCCTTCAGCCTAATCCCGGAAGGCCTGCTGGCGGGTGGCGCCCGGAACAGTTTCAGCGGCAGCGGATCGGCCCGGCAGGAAAACCGGCTGACGGGCGAGTTCACGGTCTTCGTGACATCGGTGCTGCCCAACGGCGCACTGGCGGTGGCGGGAGACCGTCGCATCACCCTCACCCGTGGCGAAGAGCAGGTGCAACTGACCGGGGTCGTCCGCCCGGAGGACATCGGCCCTGACAACAGGGTCGCCTCGACCCGAGTCGCCGATGCGCGGCTTCGCTACACCGGCACCGGCGAAATGGCGGCGCAGGTCCGTCAGGGCTGGCTGGGCCGCTTCTTCGAAACGATCACGCCGTTCTGATGGCGGGCCGAACCATCCTTGCGGCACTTGCGGTCGCGCTGCTGGCCGGCCCGCTGGCCGCACAGTCGATCCGCCCCGAACGTATCGGCGAACTCGCGCGTTTTCAGGGTGTGCGCGCCAACGGTCTTGTCGGCTACGGGCTGGTCGTCGGGCTGCCGGGCACGGGCGACGACAATCTGGCCTACACCATCCAGTCGATGCGTTCGGCCGCGTCGGCGCTTGGCGTGCAGTTGCCGCCGGGCGTCAACCCGTCGCTGAAGAATGTCGCCGCCGTCATGGTGACGGCGGAACTGCCTGCCTTCGCCAAGCCCGGCCAGCGCATCGATGTCACCGTGTCGGCGCTGGGGCGCGCGAAGTCGCTGCGCGGCGGCACGCTGCTGCTGGCCCCGCTGCGCGGCGCAGACGGCGAAACCTATGCGCTGGCACAGGGCAATCTGTCGGTCGGCGGCTTCGGCGCGGAAGGCGCGGATGGTTCCAAGGTCGTGGTCAATATACCCACCTCGGGGCGCGTGCCCGGCGGCGCGCTCGTCGAGCGGGCCGTGCCCTCGCCTTTCGCGCAGGGCGACACGCTGCTGCTTGACCTCGTCAGCCCCGGCTTCGCCAACGCCGAGGCGCTGGCGGCCGGAATCAACCGGGGCATTGGCCACGAAATCGCGCGACCGATCGACGGCGTGACAGTCAGCATCGACGCGCCCGGTCCGGCAGCCGAGCGTGTCCGCCTTGCGGCGCGGATCGAAGCAATGGAAATCACGCCATCGGCACCGGTTGCGCGGGTGGTCGTCAACGCCAGAACCGGCACGGTGGTCATTGGCGGCGACGTGCGGATCCTCCCGGCTGCGGTCGCGCACGGAAACCTGACCGTTTCCATAACCGAGGACTGGCAGGCATCGCAGCCTCCGCCGCTTTCAGGTGGCGATACCGTGGTAACTCCACGCTCCAGGGTCGAGGCAAAGCAGCAACAGGCGCGTATGGCGATGTTCGCACCGGGGGCACGTTTGTCCGAGATCGTCGATGCAGTGAATGCGCTGGGGGCGGCGCCGGGCGATCTCGTAGCCATTCTGGAAGCATTGAAAACGGCAGGCGCGCTGCGCGCTGAACTGGTGGTGATATGATTTTGCACAGAATCGCGAACCCTGGCGTTTCCCCCGCAAGCGCCGATCCAAAGAACGACGCCGGACAAGCGTTCGAAGCCCTGATGCTGAAGAAGCTCCTACAGTCGGTGCTGCCCGAAACACAGGCGCATACCGGGCAGTTTTATGGCCCGGCCCTCGACGGTGTAGCGACACAGATTGCACGATCCATGCAGTTGGGCGTTGCCCGGCTGATACCCGCCGAGGATGCGAAATGACCGACTTGCTGTCGATCGCCCAGTCCGGCGTCCGTGCCTATGCGCGCGCGCTCGACGTAGTGGCCGACAACGTCGCCAATGCCGCGACACCCGGCCATGTGCGGCGCACCGCAACGCTGGCGTCAGCGGCACCCGGCGGTGCGTCCGGCCCAACCGACCTCGACCCGGTCAGCGGCAGCGGGGTTCGGCTGACATCGGTTCGGCGCGCGATCGACACCTTGCAGACGGATTCGCTGCGCCGCGCCGAGGGGCAGGCGGCCGCGCTCGAAGGCGCCGGGCGATGGCTTGCCGCTATCCAGTCGACGCTGACCGGTCCTGCATCGGTCGATGGGCCATGGTCCGACCTCGTCGACGCTATGGGCGATCTTGCCACCGAACCCACCGATCTGGCGCTTCGGCAGGCGTTTCTGCTGAAGGCCGACGCGCTGGCCACACGCTTCAACGGCGCAGCGGCGGAACTGGGGCGGCTGGACAGCGAAATCAGCGGCGAAGCAACGGGCGCTGCCGTCGACCTCACCGCATTGGCGCAGGGCCTCGCCGACGTGAACAACCGCCTTCGCCGCACGACACCGGACAGCAGCGCAAGTGCTGCGTTGGCCGACGAGCGGGACCGTCTGCTGTCGCAGATGTCGTCGATCGTCGGCATCGAAGTAGGGTTTGATCGGCTCGGTCAGGCAAAGGTGCGCATCCCGGACGCCGGCGGGGCGGTGCTGGTCGAGGCAGGGCGCGCGCAATCGGCCCGTGTTGTCGCCGGCCCGGCAGGATTTGAACTGCGGCTTGGCCCGAAGGGCGCTGACGAGAGCGCTGCCATTGTCGGCGGGCTTCTGGGTGGATTGTCGGCGGCACAGGCAAAGCTGCACGATGGCGCGCAACGGCTGGATTCACTGGCAGGGCGCGTCGCGCAGGACTTCAATGCATTGCACCAGAACGGTGTCGATCTGGATGGCGCCGACGGGGCAGCCTTGTTCACCATCACGGCACCAACGGTAACTGGCGATCGGGGCAATGGCGGTCAGGCACGGGTCTCGGCCAGTCTGGCCGCTGGCGCCCCCCTTCCCGACTCGACGCTGGTGTTCGACGGCAGCAACTGGACGCTGTCCGACAGCGGAGGATCGGTGACAGGGGCGTTGCCTCTCACACTTGGCGGCCTGACCGTCAGCGCTGCGGGCGATGCCGCAAACGGCGACGTGTTCCGGATCGCCGCCGCAGGTCCGGCTGCCGCCATCGCGGTGCGCCCGCTGGCGCCGCAGCAACTTGCCCTGTCGGCCCGCTGGCTTGGTGAACCGGCCCAGTCGAACGGCGGAACCGGCACGCTGGACCTGATCGTCATCCCCCCGTCGGGCTTGCCCGCCAGCGCGCCGTTCACGGCACAGATCATCGCCAGCGGCCAGGTGGAACTGCGCGACAATCTGGGCGCATTGCTGGCGACCGGTCCGATAGGCGCCTGGCTTTCCGGAGACGGGTTTTCCGCCCGCGTCGGCGGCGCGCCCGCAACCGGTGACAGTTTCGGCATCCAGCACGCCGGGACGGGCGAAGGCAACAACGACAACGCACTGGCGCTGCTCGACCTTCGTGACCGCACCGGCCCGGCAGGCTCCATCGCGACCGAAATCGACGCGCTGCGGTCGACGATCACGGTTACGCTGTCGGAAACCCGCGCACGCCACGAAGTAGCCAAAGCCAACCGCAATGGCGCTGCCGAAGCGTTGCAAGCAAGTTCGGGCGTCGATCTGAACACCGAAGCGGCAGAAATGCTTCGTCTGCAACAGGCCTTTCAGGCCAACGCCCGCATCATCCAGACCGCGCGCGAAACCTTCGACGCGATCCTTGCCGCCGCCCGCTGACAGGAGGCCAGACCATGCCTATCCCGGTGCTCGTGAACAGCCGCACGCCGATCCCGGTGCAGGCCGAGCGCATGAAATTGCTGGAAGATCGTTTGGCCCGGATCGACCGGCAGGTGACGACCGGCGACCGGCTGACCGATCCGTCGGACGATCCGGCCGGCGCACAGCGGGCCGCGCTGTTGCTGCGGCAGCAGGCGCGGCTGGCGTCTGACCAGAAGGCGATCGACCGCACCGCCGGCAGGCTGGAGGCTGCGGAAGCCGCCGTAAAACCGGCAACCGATGCGTTGGTGCGCGCGCGCGAAATCGCGCTTCTGGCCTCGAACGGCACATGGAGCAGCGACGACCGCGCGGCGATGGCTACCGAGGTTGCCGGCCTTCAGGCGCAGTTGCTGCAAATGGCCAACGCGCGCGACGAGGCAGGCCGCTATCTGTTCGCCGGCAGTCGCGGCGCGACTCCTGCCTTTGCCGAAGGTCCGGGTGGCAACATCATCTGGCAGGGTGTCGGTAGCGCCGCCGGGGCCGAAGCTGCCGGGATCGCCGGAATCCAGCCGCCGCGCGGGCCGGAACTGTTCGGCAGCGATGCGGCAGGCGCCTTCGCGGATCTGGCCGGCTTGCAGGCAGCCCTCATCGACCAGGACCCGGAAACCCGCAACGCCGCGCTTGCCACGGTATCACTCGCACTCGAGACCGATCACGACCGGCTGGTGAACGGCTGGTCGGCGATCGGGGCCAACGCGGCAAGGCTTGCGTCGGAAGCGGATCGGAATGCCGAACTCCAGCTTTCGGTCGCGCAGTCGCTTGCCGATGTGCGCGGTGTCGACCTGACGGCCGCCTTCGCCGAAATCAACGCCCTGCAACTGGCGCTTTCCGCCGCGCGAACAAGCTTTGCACGCATCCACGAAGGCACGCTGTTCGATCGGCTTGGCTGACCAGCTAAACCTCGGCCCGCCCGCCCCGTTATCATGACAGGGCATCCCATGCCCGCTGTCGATGCATAGGGCGCGCCGGGGCGCACCCGTGAACCGTGGGGAGTGCCGCCGGCATGATGGCTGTTGCAGGTGTCGTCGTGCTGATCCTGATGGTGTTTGGCGGCTATGCGTTCACCGGCGGCTCGCTGGGTCCGGTGCTGCACGCCCTCCCCCATGAAATGCTGATCATCGGCGGCGCTGCCGTCGGCATGCTGGTGGTGTCGAACGACGTCGGCTCGCTGAAACAACTGGGCGGCGGGCTGGGGCGCATCTTCAAGGGCCCCCGCTTTGGGCGGCAGGATTATCTTTCCGCGATATTCCTCAGCGTCCGCCTGATGCGTTTGCTGAAGGCCGAAGGTGCGGTCGCCGTGGAACCCCATGTCGAAGAACCGGCATCGTCGGCGATGTGGGGCGAATATCCCCGCCTGCTGGCGGATCATTTCTTCGTCCACCTCGTCTGCGACACGCTGCGCCTGCTGGTTGTCAGCACCGGCAACGTCAGCAGCGTCGCCATAGAGGACGTGCTGGATACTGCAATCGAAACCCACCATCACGACGCCCTGCGCCCGGCCGAGCAGCTACAGACGCTGGGCGATGCATTGCCCGCGCTGGGAATCGTCGCTGCCGTGCTGGGCGTGGTGAAAACCATGGGTTCGATCAATCAGCCACCGGCGGTGCTGGGTGCGATGATCGGTTCCGCGCTTGTCGGCACGTTTCTTGGGGTGCTGCTGGCCTATGGCATCGTCAACCCGCTGGCGGCGCGCCTGAAAACGATCACCGAGGCCGACGGCGAGATTTATCAGGTCGTGCGGCGCGTCATCCTGGCGTCGCTCAGGAACCAGCCGCAGCCGATCGTGCTGGAAACCGCGCGTACGGCGATCGGGCCGGCGCGCCAGCCGCAATTCACCGAAGTATTCGAAGGGTTGCGGGGCAAGCCATGACCGCCCTTGGCCCGATCCCCGAACCGGAAGTTCTGATCAAGAAGCAGCGCGCAAAGGCGCATGCCGGGCACCACGGCGGCGCGTGGAAAGTTGCCTATGCCGATTTCGTAACGGCGATGATGGCGTTTTTCCTGTTGATGTGGCTGCTTGGCGCCACCAACGAGGACCAGCGCAAGGGCATCGCCGATTATTTCGCCCCGACGGTGATGCAGTCGGAAAAATCCGGTGGATCGAACGGCGTTCTTGCCGGCCGCTCGATCGAAGAACCGGATGGCAATGCGCCGTATCCAAAACGGTCGGGGATCATGCCGGTCGCCCCCTATCAGGCGGCCAATGGTGCGCGGGCGCCAACCCGCTCGGACGAAGGCCAGTTGCGCAAAGTCGAAAGCGAACTGCGCAAGCGCATGGAGCGCGACCCCGGCCTCAATGCGTTGCAGGGGCAACTCCGCGTCGTCCATGTGCCCGAGGGGTTGCGGATCGAACTGATCGACCGGGCGGACTATTCGATGTTCACATCCGGAACCGCGCTTCTGGACGATCGCGCGCGCAAGTTGCTTGCCGTCGTCGCGGATGTAATCGGCAACTTGCCAAACCGGCTGGCTGTGCGCGGCCATACCGATTCACAGCCCTATTCCGCCCCGGCAGCCGGTGCAGGGGCCAATAACTGGACGCTTTCGCTCGATCGTGCCGAGGCCACGCGGCGCCAACTGGTGCTGGCCGGTGTGGGGCAGAACCGCTTTTCCCGGCTGGAAGGCGTGGCCGACACCGAGCCGGTCAACCGGGCCGATCCGCTGGACCCGCGCAACCGCCGGATGAGCGTGACCCTGTTGCGGGGATGACCCACCTGCCCATATGGCAGTAGCATGAGCGGCCACGACAACAGCAGGCCCGGTTCACCGGGGCGCTTCGCCGAAGACGAGGCGACGAAAGCGCTGACCGCCGGCCACGGAGACTTGGGTACCGGGGTTGCCGCCATCCGTAACACGCTGGAAACGCTTGGTACCGAACCCGGCGTGTATCGGATGATCGATGCACAGGGCGACGTGCTTTACGTCGGCAAGGCGAAGGCGCTGAAAAACCGGGTTGCCAATTATACGCAGGTTGGCCGCCTGCCCCGGCGGTTGCAGCGGATGGTGGCGCAGACGCGGCAGATGGTGATCGTCACCACGCGCTCGGAAGCGGACGCGCTGCTGCTGGAAGCGCAACTGATCAAGCGGTTTCGCCCGCCCTATAATGTGCTTCTGCGCGACGACAAAAGCTTCCCGTTCATCGCGCTGGATGGCTGCGGCCCGTTTCCAAGGCTGACCAAGCACCGGGGCAGCCGGCGCGATGGCGTTCGTTATTTCGGCCCGTTCGCATCGGCGCTGGCGGTGAATAACACGCTGAATGCGCTGCAAAAGGTGTTTCTGCTGCGATCCTGCACCGACAGCTATATGGCCAACCGCAGCAGGCCCTGCCTGTTGTATCAGATCAAGCGCTGCTCGGCCCCGTGCGTCGGCCGCATCAACGAGGAAAGCTATCGCGAACTGGTGGACGACGCACTCCAGTTCCTGACCGGACGCAGCCAGCAGGTGCAGAAAAAGCTGGGTGCACGCATGGCCGAAGCGGCCGAACGGCTGGATTATGAACTGGCCGCCGTCCTGCGTGACCGGCTGCGCGCGCTGACTGCGATTCAGGGCACGCAGGCCGTGAACGCCGGAACCGACGCGATCGACGCCGATGTGATCGCGGTGCATAGCCGCAATGGTGTGGCGTGTGTCCAGATATTCTTCATTCGAGATGGAAGAAACTGGGGGCATCGCGCTGTTTTTCCGGGTCATGTTGCAGGTTTTTCCGATACCGAAGTGCTGGTCGCTTTTCTGGGGCAATTCTATGCGGAACTGGCTCCGCCGCGCCTTGTGCTGCTGGACCGCGCCATTCCCGATGCGGCAGTGCTGACCGAAGCGCTGGCCACGCGTGTCGGGCATCGCGTCGAGGTGCGGGTGCCGCAGCGCGGGCATTTGAAGCGCCTCATCGAGCAGGCCGAACGCAACGCACGCGAAGCGGTCGACCGGCGGCTTGCGGAATCGACCACGCAGCGCCGCAATCTCGAACTGGTCGCCGAGCTGTTTTCCCTGCCCGCCATGCCGGAACGCATCGAAATCTACGACAACAGCCACATACAGGGCGCCCACGCGCTGGGGGCCATGGTGGTGGCGACCCCGGATGGCTTTGCCAAAGGCCAGTATCGCAAGTTCAACATGAAGCAGGCCGACCTGACGCCGGGCGACGATTTCGCCATGATGAAGGCGATGCTGGTGCGCCGCTTCACCCGGTTGCAGGCGGAATCCCCTGACGGCGGGGCAGACTGGCCCGACCTGCTGCTGATCGACGGCGGCAAGGGGCAGGTTTCAGCGGTCCTGGCCGCATTGGCCGAACTGCAGGTCGAGGATGTGGCTGTCGTCGGTGTGGCAAAGGGACCGGATCGCAACGCCGGGCGCGAGGTGTTTCACCTGCCGGACGGGCGCGAACTTACGCTGCCGGCCGGCGATCCGCTGCTGTTTTTCCTGCAACGCCTGCGCGACGAAGCCCACCGCTTCGTGATCGGCGCACACCGTGGCAAGCGCAGCAAGGCGCTGACCACTTCGGCCCTCGACGACGTGCCGGGCATCGGCCCCACCCGCAAGAAAGCGCTGCTGACACATTTCGGCACCGCCCGCGCGGTCAAGGCGGCGGCAATCGACGATTTGCAAAAGGCCCCCGGCATCAGCCGTGCAACCGCGGAAGCGATCCATGGCCATTTTCACGCTTCCCGACAGACCGACTGAGGACAGCTTCCGAGGTTTGCGCCACTTCCCTATTTGGTCCGTTTCCGGAAGCGGAAACAGGTCTATTGTCCGGCGCGGATTGCAAAGGCGAAACCGATGATCGAACTCTACACTGCTGCCACGCCCAACGGTTACAAGGTGTCCGTCGCGCTGGAGGAACTGGGGCTTGGTTACAATGTCCACGCCGTAAACCTGATGACCGGCGACCAGAAGACCGACGCATTTCTGGCGATGAACCCGAACGGCCGTATTCCGGTGATCGTGGATGACGGGTTCACCGTGTTCGAATCCGGCGCCATTCTTGTGTATCTTGCTGAAAAAACCGGAAAGCTGATGCCGACCGATGTGCAGGGCCGATCGCTGGTGATGCAGTGGCTGATGTTCCAGATGGGCGGGGTCGGGCCGATGATGGGGCAGGCAAACGTGTTCTATCGTTATTTCCCCGAACGCATCCAGCCCGCGATCGACCGGTACCATGGCGAGGTGCGCCGGTTGTTCGGCGTTCTGGACAGACATCTTGCGAATAATGAATGGCTTGCAGGCGATTACTCCATTGCCGACATCGCCAACTGGTGCTGGACGCGAACAGCGCGCTGGTCGGGCGTCGATCCGGAGCCATTTGAAAACATGGCAAGGTGGCACCGGGCGATCGCCGCCAGGCCCGCCGCCCAGCGGGGCATCGCGGTTCCGCAATCATCCAACCTGCCCGCGCAGGACAGCGCCGCTGCGCGCCACTATGCGGAAAACGCCAGAACCATCGTGCAGATGGGCGAAAAATGATCCGCGCCGGGAAAGATGATGGCCGATAAGGCGCCCCACCCGCTTTTGATCGCGCACCGGGGCGCATCGGCAGACCGGCCGGAACACACGCTGGCCGCCTACGCGCTGGCGATTGAACAAGGCGCGGATTTCATCGAACCAGACCTTGTTTCCACCGCCGACGGGCATCTGGTCGCCCGGCACGAAAACGAAATATCCGGCACGACGGACGTTGCAGCGCACCCCGAGTTCGCGGCCCGGCGGACGGTGAAGATGATCGACGGAAACAGGATCGAGGGGTGGTTCACCGAAAACTTCACGCTGGCGGAACTGAAGCGGCTTCGCGCGCGTGAACGCATCCCGCTGATCCGCCCGGCAAACACCGAATTCGACGGCGGGGAAACAGTTCCGACGTTTGCAGAAATACTGGCGCTGGTGCGCAGCAGTGAAGCAAAGCTGGGCCGGCGCATCGGCATCTATCCGGAAACCAAGCACCCCAGCCACTTTCGCAGTATCGGCCTCCCGCTGGAAGGGCGGTTGCTGGATACGTTGCGCGGCCACGGCTACCGCGACCGCGACGACCCCGTTTTCATCCAGAGCTTCGAGGCCGATAATCTGGAATGGTTGCGCAGACAAACCCGGCTGCGGCTGGTCCAGTTGATGTCAGTCGATGGCGGCCCACCCGACCGGCCCACGGCCAGCTTTGCCGCGATGGCAAGCCCGCAGGGGCTGATGGATCTGGCCCGCCATGTAGACGGGATCGGCGTTGACAAGGCAATGGTGATCCCGCGCCTTGCCGATGGCCGACTGGGCAAGCCGACGCAGCTTGTCGCGGACGCGCACGCTGCCGGGCTGCTGGTGCACGCCTGGACGTTCAGGCCCGAAAACGCCTTCCTGCCCGCAGAATATCGCCACGGAGACAAACCCATGGTGCGCGGCGACGGCGCTGGCGAAATCCGCGCGTTTCTGGCCGCCGGCATCGACGGCCTGTTTTCCGACAGCACAGAAGTCGCGCGCGCGGCACTAGAGCGATGACTGCCGGAAATCCCGCTCAGGCGAATATGGCGACCGCCTGACGGCCCAGCAGCACCGGCCGGCCCGCTTCGTCCCACATCGCCATCGACTGTCCGGCATAGCCTTCGCCCACGCCATCATCCTTCGAATGGAGAAGGAACCAGCCCGTGCCATCGGCATGGCCGGGGTCGCACAGTTCGAAACTCCAGGTAAGGCTGCTGATGATCGCGGGCGCGGTGAAACGGGTGAAGCTGGCGGGCGGCAATGCATCGCCAAGCGCCACCAGCGCCGCCATCCCCGGCGTAACCGGGGTGCGGTGCCTGACCCAGACCAGCAGGTCGCCACGATCGGCGCCCGACAACGGCCGCAGCGCGCCCGCAAGCCGCTGGTCCAGATTCCCGGCAAAGCCCGGCATTCGCCCCTCGCCCCACATCGGCGGGCATTCCGCCGGTGGCGGGCAGGCAGGCGGCGGCGG
>NZ_DBNHFX010000095.1:0-13432 GCF_057137845.1 Sandaracinobacteroides sp.
TCCGACCCGCTGCCCGACAGCGGCCACCGCCCGGAAATCGGCGATTTCGCCGACGCGATCGTCGCGTTCCTCGATGCCGCCGGAATCCAGCGCACCGCCGCCTACGGCTTTCATTCGGGCGGCATCATCCTTGCAAGCGCCCTGAAGCGCCACCCGGAACGCTTCTCGGCGCTGGCAGTCGGCGGCTACGCCGTCTGGACAGATGCGGAAATGGCGTTGTTCGGCGAACATTATCTGCCGCCGTTCCGGCCTTCTGCCTATGGCGAACATCTGTCCTGGGCCTGGAACCGCATCCTCGAACAAAGCTGGTTCTTCCCGTGGTTCGCTGTCGACGGCACGCACCGGATGTCGGTCGCGCATGACGATCCGGCCCGCGTCGACGCCACCCTGCGCGACCTGCTCGACAGCGGCGACGCCTATCGTGCAGGCTATGGCGCGGTGCTGCGTTCAGCAAGCGACCTGCCGGAACCAGGCGCCACCGTGCCGCCTGCCCTGATCACCGCCTACAACGGTGACCCGCTGCAGGCGCACATCGGCCGCATGGGCAAGCTGCCCGCCGGCTGGGAAGCCTATCCGGTCGCCACCCCGGAAGCGCATCAGCAGGCATCGCTGGAATTCCTGCTGGCGCACGGTGAAACGGCGGCCGTCACCCCCCGCGAATCCGCCGACCAGGGCTTCCTCCACGTCGAAACGGCGCAGTTCAACGGTCTCATTCGCTGGAAGGGAAACCCGGCGGCCGAACGATGCACCCTGCACGCGCCGGGCCAATCACTTGACCTCGTCGGCGCATCCGAACTGGCAATCGACATGCCGGGCCACGGCCTTTCCGACGACTGGGCAACCGCGCACCCCGAGGGCTGGGCCGCATGGGCCGAAGTGCTGCAAGCGGTGCAACGGGCACTTGGCTTCGCCCGGCTTTCGATCCCCGCGCCGCTGGCAGGCGATGCCGAACCATTGTTCCCCGACCTCCGGCCAGACCGGTTCGGCACCCACCTGACGGCTGCATGGCAGATCGTGCGGGCGCGCACCTTCTTTGCGCCATGGTATCAGGCGTCCGCTGCCAACGCCGTCGCCTTCACCCCGGCCGACATCACGCCGGAAAGGCTTGCGCGTGCACATCTCTCGCTGCTCAGGGCGCGCGCAGCGCGCGCCTATCAGCGGGCGCTTTCCAGCCGGCCGGCCTAGCGGATCCGGCTTCCCTTCGACGCGCGGGCGATCGCGCGCACGGTGCGAAAGGTCAGCAGCCGGCCGCGCCCGGTTTCGATCACCACGTCGGCCAGCGCGCGTTTCGTCGCGTCGGGCATCTGGTGCGCCAGCACGGCCATGAACTTTCCTTCGGTCATGCCGGGCCGGGCCAGCACCCGCCCACGCTGCACCCGCAACGGCGCCGACGCAACGGCAATCAGATCGACCGCCTTCCAGCCTTCGCCTTCCAGCAGCAGCGGAATATCCAGCACGATCGCCCGGCGGCTGCGAAAGCGGCTGCGAAAGCGCTGCTGCATCCGCCCGACCGCCGGGTGCACGATGCGCTCAAGCTGCTTCAGCGCCGCCTGATTGCCGAACACCGCCGCCCCCAGCTTCTGCCGGTCGACACCCGAAGGCCCGGTGGTGCCCGGAAACGACGCCTCGATCGCCGCCAGCGCCGACCCGCCCGGTCCCTGCACTTCGCGCACGGCCGCATCGGCATCGAAAACCGGAATACCAAAGTGCCTGAATTTCGAAGAAACCTTTGATTTCCCCATGCCGATCGAGCCGGTCAGCCCGATCACCACCGGCCGCGCCTTTTTCATGCGGCACCCCCCGTCAGCAACCGGCGCAATTCCGCATCATGCTGGCGCGGCGGTTCCGCCCCATAAAACATGGCAAAGGCGCGGTCGGCCTGCCCCACCAGCATTTCCAGCCCGTCGATCGTCTGCGCGCCGCGCGCCCGCGCCGCCGCCAGCAATCCGGTTTCCAGCGGCGCATAGACCAGATCATAGACAAGGCCGCCAGCAGCCAGCCGGTCCAGCCGCACGTCCAGCGGCGGCTGGTCCTTCATGCCGAGGCTCGAAGCATTCACCACCAGATCCGCCTGTGGCAGTTCCATCGCCGCCACCAGTTCTACCACCCTTGCCGCCCGCCTTCCCGGCCAGCCATCGGCCAGCGCGCGCGCCTTTTCCACCGAACGGTTGACGATCGTCAGTTCCTCGACCCCCAGTGCATTAAGCGCCATCATCACTGCGCGCGCGGCGCCGCCGGCGCCGATCATCACTGCGGTTTGCGGCCTTGCGCCCTGCCGCACCAGAGGCTCCAGAAAGCCCGACCAGTCGGTGTTGAAGGCCATCAACGTCCGGTCTGGGCGCACCAGCAGCACATTGGCGGCACCGGTCGCCGCTGCGCTCTCGTCCTGCCGGTCGGCGGCTTTCAGCGCGATTTCCTTCAAGGGCACCGTCACGTTGACACCGGTCAATCCAACCAGCGGCAGCGAACGAAACGCCTGATGCGCAGTTTCGGGCGCCACGGACAGGCGCACATAATCGCCGTCCAGCCCCAGTTTCTGCAGCCAGAAGCGGTGGATCAGCGGGCTTTTGGAATGGGCAACCGGCCACCCGCAGACGCCTGCCGTCTTCTGGCCGCCGAAATCGGCCGTTTCGAACCCCGTCAAACCAGCAACTCCCCTGCTTCGCGCAGCCAGCCAAGCACCGCCAGCAGCGGCAATCCGCGCACCACGAACTGGTCGCCATCGACCCGCGTGAACAGTTGCACGCCAAGGCCCTCCAGATGATAGCCGCCGACGCTTTCCAGCACAGCGTCTCCGGCGAGCGCCAGATATTGTTCCAGCCATTCCGTCGAAAATTCGCGCACTGCAAGCGTCGCCACCTCGACATGGCGCCACAGCACCTGCCCGTCGCGCACGATCGCCGCTGCCGAAACCAGCCGGTGCGTGCGCCCGCGCAACGCCAGAAGCTGCGCCCGCAAGCCATCGCGGGTGCCGGGTTTCTCCAGCCACTCGCCCGGTTCCAGTTCCAGCATGGAATCGCTTCCCAGCACCAGCCGCCCCGGGTGACGGTTGGCAAGCTTCAGCGCCTTCAGTTCCGCCAGCCGGCAGGCAACGTCGCGCACCGGCAGCCCGCGCAATCCGGTGGTCACCGCCTCCTCGTCGATCCGCGCCGGCATCGCCTCGAAGCGCACCCCCGCTGCTTCCAGCATCGACCGGCGCGACTGACTCTGGCTCGCCAGAATCAGCAAAGGGGTTTCAGCGTTCACGCTTTCTCCTTTGCGCGCCCGCGCAATCCCAGCAGGTTGATCAGTTCCGCCGCCGTTTCCTCGATGCTGCGGCGGGTCACATCGATCACCGGCCAGCCGCGATCGGCAAACAGCCTTCTGGCCAGAGAAAGTTCATGCGCGATCACTTCCGGATCGACATAGCCCGCCCCGAACCCAAGCATCCCCTCGCCCAACACGCGGGCGCGGCGCACCTGCCCCAGCCGGTCGGGCGATACCGTCAGCCCCACCACCAGCGGCTTTTGCAGCTCCAGCAGATCAGGCGGCAGCGGCCTCCCCGGCACATAGGGCATGTTGGCCACCCGATAGCCACGATTGGCCAGATAGACGGACGTCGGTGTCTTGCTGCTGCGGCTTACGCCCACCAGCACCAGATCGGCCTCCTCCCACTCGTGCGGATGCAGGCCGTCGTCATGCTCCATGGTCCAGTCGATCGCTTCGATGCGGCCGAAATAGGCCTCGTCCATGCGGTGCTGGCCGCCCGGCCGCGAAGCCGCCTGCGTGCCAAGCATCCGTTCCAGCCCGGCGATCACCGGGTCCATCACTGCGATCACCGGCAGGCCCAGCATGGCGCAACGCGCTTCCAGCCGTTCGCGAACCGACCGTGCCACCAACGTATAAAGCACCAGTCCCGGCACCTGCGCCACTTCTTCCAGCACCCGGTCCAGATGCCCTTCGGAACGCACCATCGGCCAGTAATGCTTCACGGCCTCGACACCGGAAAACTGCGCCAATCCGGCCTTCACCAGGCTTTCCAGCGTCTCGCCGGTCGAGTCCGACACCAGATGCAGATGCAGGAGCGTCATGCTGCTGTCATGCCGCGACACCTGTGGACAATCCACCGGAAAAACCGCGATTTTGCCTGAATCATTGCGTGGGCAGTCTACCTGAAAACCCGGCAGCGCCAACCGATCCAGTGCCGACAATCACCCCGCCCGCCGGTTCATCCGCATGTGCACATCCTCGGCCGATCCGCACACAGGCTTGGAAATCCATCGAAACATCCAATGATTCCATATCGTTCACGCATATGCATACTGTTGGCGAAATTGTGGATGAAAACCCATCCACAGCTTCCACAGGGACAACAGGCAACATCAATCCTGTTCTTAGGAAAGGAATTAGGAGTCTGTTGCCCGGCCGCATTTGCCTACCGCCCGCGTCCTCGATACAGACCCAACCATGAACCCCGCACTTGCCGTCCTTTCCGGGCAGACGCTCGATCCGCCACCCGTCTGGCTCATGCGTCAGGCCGGGCGCTACCTGCCCGAATACCGCGAACTCCGGGCACAAAAGGGCAGTTTCCTCCGCCTCGCCACCGACAGCGACGCCGCCTGCGAAATCACCCTGCAACCGATCCACCGCTTCGGCTTCGACGTGGCGATCCTGTTTTCCGACATCCTGATCGTGCCCTGGGCGATGGGCCAGTCGCTCGACTTCACCGAGGGCGAAGGCCCGCGCCTGTCGCCGCCGCTTTCGGAAACGCACCTCGAAACCCTGACCGCCGATCCATCGCGCTACCGGGCGATCTGGGAAACCGTCGGCAAGGTGCGCTCGGGCCTCGCCGCAGACAAGGCATTGTTCGGATTCGCCGGCGCGCCGTTCACGGTTGCAACCTACATGGTCGCAGGCCAGGGCTCGAAGGATCAGGCGGCCGCCCGGCTGCTCGCCTATGCCGATCCCGGTCGCTTTCAGGCCTTGATCGACGCCATCATCCGCGAAACGCTCGACTATCTGTCCGGGCAGGTGGCAGCGGGCGCCGATGCGCTGATGCTGTTCGACAGTTGGTCCGGAAGCCTCGCCGCCGCCGAATTCGAACGCTGGGTCGTCGCCCCGACGGAAGCGATCGTCGCCGAACTGCGCCGGCGCCATCCAACGGTTCCGATCCTCGGCTTCCCGCGCGGCGCCGGGGAAAAGACGCCCGCCTACGCCCGCGAAACCGGCGTGACCGCGCTTTGCATCGACGAATCGACCGATCTTTCCTTCGTCGTCGCCAACACGCCGGATTCGCTGGTGCTGCAAGGCAACATCGACCCGCTCGCACTGAAGGCCGGCGGGGCGGCGCTCTCGGAAGCACTGGCGCGGGTGCGTCGGGTGATGGCCGGGCGGCCGCACATCCTGAACCTCGGGCACGGCATCGACCGGTTCACGCCGATCGCCCATGTCGAACAACTGCTCAGCGAACTCAGGGGGTCCGGCAGATGAACCATCTGGTCGGGTGGCTTGGTGCCGCCTACATGCCGATGAAGGCGCTGCATGTGGTCGTGGTGATGTTCTGGATCGCCGGGCTGTTCATGCTGCCGCGCTATCTCGCCTATCAGGCGGGCGTGCCGGTCGGCTCTCCGGAGGATCTGAACTGGCGTCTGCGCACCGCGCGCATCCGCCGCATCATCCTGACTCCGATGCTGTTGCTTGCGTGGATTACCGGGCTTGCGGTCGCCACCAGCTACGGCCTTGCGCATGCCGGCTGGATTCACACCAAGATCGGCCTCGTGGTTCTGCTCAGCGGCTATCACGGCTGGATGGTGGCAACCGCCAGACGCATGGCGCGCGGCGAACGGCCGCTTTCCGAACGGACGCTGCGCATCGTCAACGAAGTGCCGGGGCTGGCGGCGATCCTGATCGTCGCGCTGGCGGTGCTGAAACCGTTCTGAAACGGCGCGTCAGTCGTCCAGCATGTTGGCGGAGATGAACAGGATCTGCGCATTCACGAACACGCCGATCATCGTCAGCACCAGCGACAGCCCATGGCCGGGCTGCACCATCGGGATCAGCCTGCTCCATGGCAGCGCCAGCAGGTCGGCGGCGCCGTCGGGCACCGCCAACGGAATATCGAAACGCTGAAACGCCAGCGACGCAACCGCCAGCATTCCGGCCAGCAGCCAGATCCACCCAAGCACACGCGCAACCGACGACATGAACAGGCCCTCCCCGGCTGTCCTCGATAAACTGCGGTTATAGTTCCATTCCTTAACGATGTACGCAAGCCTTGCAGGCCTGCTTGACCTCGACGCAATGAACGCCTAACCGCGCCAAAACGGCGTCCCGTCCTGGAGCACGCCAGCAACGATTTCCCGCAAAACCATCAGCGCAAGCCGGCACGGCGCGCCACAAGAATGATGTTCCAGCAACGAGGCTTTGGATCATTTCCATGCAACTTATTGAACTTAAAAAGAAAACACCGGCTGATCTGGTCGCCATGGCCGAAGAACTCGGCGTCGAGCAGGCGTCGACACTGCGCAAACAGGACCTGTTGTTCGGGATCCTGAAGGCCAAGGCCGATTCCGGCGAGGAAATCATCGGCTCGGGCACCATCGAAGTGCTGGCCGACGGCTTCGGCTTCCTGCGCTCGGCCGATGCCAATTATCTGGCCGGCCCCGACGATATCTACCTGACGCCCGGCATGGTGCGCCGCTTCGGCATCCGCACCGGCGACACCGTCGAAGGCGAAATCCGCGCTCCCAAAGACGGCGAGCGCTACTTCTCGATGGAGAAGGTGAACCGGATCAACTTCGACAACCCGGATGTGCTGCGCCACCGCGTCAACTTCGACAACCTGACGCCGCTCTATCCGGATGAAAAGCTGAAGCTCGACAACGCCGACCCGACCACCAAGGACAAGTCGGCCCGCGTCATCGACATCATCAGCCCGCAGGGCAAGGGCCAGCGTTCGCTGATCGTCGCGCCGCCACGCGTCGGCAAGACGGTGCTGCTGCAGAACATCGCCAAGGCGATCTCCGCCAACCACCCGGAAGTCTATCTGATCGTCCTCCTGATCGACGAACGCCCGGAAGAAGTGACAGACATGCAGCGCTCGGTGCAGGGCGAGGTGATTTCCTCGACCTTCGACGAACCGGCCGCCCGCCACGTGCAGGTCGCGGAAATGGTGATCGAAAAGGCCAAGCGTCTGGTCGAACACAAGCGCGACGTGGTGATCCTGCTGGATTCCATCACCCGTCTGGCGCGCGCCTACAACTCGGTGGTGCCGTCGTCGGGCAAGGTGCTTTCGGGTGGCGTCGACGCCAACGCCCTGCAGCGGCCCAAGCGCTTCTTCGGCGCCGCCCGCAACATCGAGGAAGGCGGTTCGCTGTCGATCATCGCAACCGCCCTGATCGACACCGGCAGCCGCATGGACGAACTCATCTTCGAAGAGTTCAAGGGCACCGGCAACTCGGAAATCGTGCTCGACCGCAAGGTCGCCGACAAGCGCATCTTCCCGGCGATGGATGTCGGCAAGTCCGGCACCCGCAAGGAGGAGCTGCTGGTCGACAAGGCGACGCTCTCCAAGATGTGGGTGCTTCGCCGCATCCTCATGCAGATGGGCACCGTCGACGCGATGGAGTTCCTGCTCGACAAGATGAAGGACTCGAAAACCAACGAGGACTTCTTCGCGTCGATGAACCAGTAGGCCGCCTGACTGGCGCCTGCCGGCCCGGCGGGCGCCAACATGCCCACCTGCAAACTGAGAGGGTGCGCGATCAACCGCTTGCGAAGGCTGGCGGTTCGCGGCAGTTTCCGGCGATGCAACGCATGCTTCCTCTTGCGGCCATCGCCGCCGCCTTCGCCGCGTCTCCCACGCTTGCCGCCACCGACCCTTCCGAGGCCGCGTTCCGCTCCCTCTACAAGGAACTGGTCGAAACCAACACGGTGGTGAACCGTGGCAGTTGCACCATCGCCGCGCGCCAGATCGCCGACCGGCTGAAGGCAGCCGGCTACCGCGACGACCAGCTTACCCTGTTCTCGGTGCCCGAACACCCCGATGATGGCGGCCTCGTCGCAGTGCTGCCGGGGAAAAACCCGAAGCTGAAGCCGATCCTGATGCTCGCCCACATCGACGTCGTCGAGGCAAAGCGCGAAGACTGGACGCGCGACCCGTTCAAGCTGATCGAGGAAGACGGCTATTTCTACGGTCGCGGCGTCTCCGACGACAAGGCGCAGGCGGCGATCTACTCCGACACCATGATCCGGCTGAAGTCCGAACCGCAACTGAAGCGCACGGTGAAGCTTGCGCTCACCTGCGGTGAGGAAACCTCGGGCGCCTTCAACGGCGCGGAATGGCTGGCGCAGAACCGGCGCGATCTGATCGACGCCGAATTTGCCATGAACGAAGGCGGCGGCGGCCGCTATGGCGCCAACGGCCAGCCGGAAACGCTCAGCCTGCAGGTCGGTGAAAAGCATTATCAGGACTACACGCTCGAAACAACCAACCCCGGCGGCCACTCGTCGATGCCCCGGCCGCAGAACGCGATCTACAGCCTCGCGCATGCCATTTCCGCAGTCGAGGCCTACAAGTTCCCGGTCCACCTGAACGACACCACGCGCACCTTCTTTGAACGCGCCAGCAAAATCGCCCCGCCGCCGATATCCGGGGCGATGCAGGCGATCGTCGCCAACCCCGACGACGCCAAGGCCGCCGCCATGCTGTCGCTGGATCCGGCGCTGAACGGCATGCTGCGCACAACCTGCGTTGCAACGCAGGTTGCAGCCGGCCACGCCCAGAATGCGCTGCCGCAACGCGCGACGGCCAACATCAACTGCCGCATCATTCCGGGTGAAACCGTCGAAGGAACGCTTGCGGCGCTGAAGGCGGCGGTCAACGATCCGTCAGTCGCCGTCAGCGCCAAGGGCGCCCGCAACAAGGTGGCGGTCCAGCCACCGCTGACGGACCGGGTGCTGAAGCCCGCCGAAAAGCTTGCCGCGAAACATTTCCCCGGCGTGCCGCTCGTTCCCTACATGGTGCCCGGCGCAACCGACGGGCCGTATCTGTCGCAGGTCGGCATTCCGGTTTACGGCGTCCCCGGCGTGCTTTCCGAAGCCGACGGCGGCGGCATCCACGGTCTCAACGAAAAGATCCGCGTCGAGGCCGTGATGAAGGGCCGCGCCTATCTGCACGACCTGCTGAAGGCCTACGCCAACCAGTAGGCATTCAGGAAACCGCCAAGGCGGATCGGCGCTAGGGCCGGTCCGCCTTGGCAAACCGCCTGAAAAAGCTGTCGGCGTTCCATTCCGGCGCCTGCTTCTGGTCGGCAACGGCGCGGATCAGCTTCACCAGATAGCGGTTGAAGGCGGTTGCATATTTCGGATCGATCGGCTGGCCCAGATCGTCGGACGGCGCATGATAGCGGTCGCGCAGCCAGACCTTCTGGATCTCCAGTTGCTCGGGCGTCGATGCGGCAAACTTCAGCGCCAATGCTGGCACGCCCGTCCTCACAAAGCTGTATTGGTCCGACCGCACGAACAGGTTCCGTTCCGGCTGTTCGTCGGGTACCTGCATCACCCCCAGCGACGCCGCAACCTGCGCCGAAAGCGGACCCAGCGTCGAATCCTCGGCGCCAAGCGCAGTGACATGGGTGAACGGCCACAGTGGCAGATACATGTCCATGTTGATATTGGCGACGATGTCGTTCGCCGGCACTGTCGGCCGGTTGGCGAAATAGCGGCTGCCCAGCAGCCCGCGCTCCTCGCCCGTTACCGCCACCAGCAGCACCGGCCGCCTGGTCCTCGCCTTCTTCAAAGCCCGCGCCGTCTCGATCAGCGAGGCGATCCCCGACGCATTGTCCATCGCGCCGTTATAGATGCTGTCGCCGTTGATCGGCTCGTCGATCCCCACATGATCGAGATGCGCCGTCAGCACGACATACTGGTCGGAAAGCGCGCGATCGGTGCCCGGCAGCACCGCCACCAGATTCGGCGCCGAAAGCGGCCGGTCATGCGCCACGACCTTGCCCTTCAGCCGCTTTTTCAGGTCGAAGCGCGGCAGTTCCGCGCCGCGATTGGCGATCGCCAGCATTTCGGCGAAGTCATGCCCCGAACCGGCAAACAGCAGGCCTGCCTCGGCAGGCGAAAAGCTTGCAGTCAGAAACGGCTGTTTCGCGTCATTCAGCGCCGGATCGGCAAGCCGCATACCGGGCGTCGTGGCGAACAGTTTCTGCCGCTCCCACGGGATGTCCATCTGCCCTGGATTGGCAATGCTGATCACGCCCAGCGCCCCGGCCTTTTGCAGCGCCGGCCAGAATTCCGCCGACCGCGCATGGCTTTTCAGCGCGCCCGCGATCTGTTTCGGCCCACCCGCCAGCGTGACGACGATCCTGCCCTTCAGCTCCTGTCCCGCAAAATCATCATGGCCGGCTTCGGGCAGGTGCAGGCCATAGCCCAGAAACACCAGCGGCGCGTCGAACGCGCCGGGCAGTTGCGGCACCCGGTTCCCCGGCAGGACCTCCTCGCCCGGAACCAGCCTGCGCTCGCCGTCGGCGCCCGCCAGCACCAGCGTCGAAGCGGCAAGATCCAGCGTCTGTTCCAAAAGCGCCACCGGCTGATAATAGCCCTGCGTGCCGGCGGGCTTCAGGCCCAACTTGCGGAACTCTCCGGCCACATAGGCGGCTGCCCGATCATAGCCCGGCGTGCCGGTCAGCCGGCCTTCCATGTCGTCGTCGGCCAGCACCTTCACATGCGCAAACCAGCGGCTTTCGGCGTTTGCAGCCTGCGCCGGGATCGGCGCCAGAAGGCACGACAGCAACAGCAGCGCACGAACGGGCAATTGCATCATCTTCTCCACACAAGGCCACGAACCATGACCGGAACAAGGCTTTCCCATCGAATGGCGCACGGTGCGCAAAGCCGCAAGGATTGCAAAGCCAGATTGTCGGGACCACGCAAAGCTGCAACAAGCAGGCGAACATCTGTCCCGGAAAGGCATCCGCCATGAAGTTCGAAGTGGAAATCGAAGCAACACCAGCCGAAGCACGCGCCTTTCTCGGCCTGCCTGACCTCACCCCTCTGCACGACGCCTGGATCGAACGGATGAAACTGTTCACCATCGACGGCGCATCGATGGACGACTGGCAGAAGCTGATGAAAAGCTGGACGGGCGGCGTTCCCGGCGTCAGCGAAGGGCTGGAAGCATGGCAGAAGCTGATGCTGACGGCGATGGCGCCGCAGGCCACCCCCAAGAAAAAGGACTGAACGGCGCCCAGGCTGGCGCCGGCTTCTGAACACAGGGTTTTTCAGATCCCGATGCAGATCATCCACGCATTGTCGTCGGGGCCGGTTCCCTCCGGCGTCGCCGTCATCCGTGTCAGCGGAACCGGCGCCTTTGCGCTGGTCGAACAATGCCTCGCCGGGCGGAAAATCGCTGGCGGGCGCAAGGCTATGCTGCGCAGCATAATCGCGCCTGACACGCAGCAACTGCTTGATAAAGCGTTGGTTACAGGTTTCCTCGGGCCAGCCAGCTTCACCGGCGAAGACGTGGTGGAAATACACAGTCACGGAAGCCCGGCGGTCGTCTCGGGAATCCTTGCCACGCTGGTCCGGCTCGGCTCCCGCCTTGCCGAACCGGGCGAATTCAGCCGCCGCGCCTTCTGCCACGGCCGCATGGACCTGACACAGGCGGAAGCCCTGTCCGACCTCATCGCCGCTGAAACCGACGTGCAGCGCGATCTGGCGCTTGCCAACAGCAGCGGCCGCCTGCGCGACCGGGCGGAAGGCTGGCGCGCACAGTTGATCGACATCCTCGCCGACATCGAGGCCGACCTCGACTTCTCCGACGAGGGGGACATCGCGGCCATGGCCGACAGGCCGGCAGCGCGGATGCTTGCGGCGCTGGTCGCAGCATTGCAGGCGGCGGTCGCCAGCGCCGCCATCGCAGAGCGCATCCGCCACGGCCTGTGCATCGCCATCGTCGGCCCGCCGAACGCAGGCAAATCCAGCCTGCTGAACGCGCTTGCCGGGCGCGACGTGGCGATCGTCACGCCGCATGCGGGAACCACGCGCGACGTGCTGGAAGTGCATCTGGATTTGGGGGGCAGGGCGGCGCTGCTCCTCGACACGGCGGGCTTGCGCGAAACCACAGACCCGATCGAGGCCGAGGGCATCGCCCGCGCCCGCGCCCGTGCGGCAGCAGCCGATCTCCGCCTCGATCTGGGCGAAGGTGGCAATGTGGTGAACCGGATCGACGAAACCGGCGAAGCGCCGGGCCAGCGCGACGGCCGTTTCCACCTGTCGGCGCGCACGGGTGCCGGGTTGGCGGAACTCGAAGCATGGCTGGTCGAATGGGCCGCGGGCTGCATCCCGCGCGGCGAGCCACCGCTCGTCAGCAGCGAGCGGCAGCGCGCCCTCATCACCGAGACGCTGCACTACGCGCAAGAGGCAATGGCGCAGCGCGATCCGGTGCTGTGCGCCGAATCGCTGCGCGGTGCCGCCAACGCGCTGGGGCGGCTTACCGGGCGGATCGATCCGGAGGCGGTTCTGGATGCGGTGTTCGGGCGCTTCTGTATAGGTAAGTAGTTGAATCATAACAATTACTGCGATTGTTCCACGTGGAACAATGCGGTCGCTGGCGGTGCGGTGTGGTCGTTTGTTTCCAAGGCCTCGCTCTGCTATGGCGCGCGCCACGATCCTGCATGATGTTCTGGTGATCGGCGGTGGCCACGCCGGCGTGGAAGCCGCCTGCGCGGCAGCACGGGTTGGTGCGCGCGTGGCGCTAATCAGCTTCCGGGCAGACAATATCGGCCAGATGAGCTGCAATCCGGCTATCGGCGGATTGGGCAAGGGCCACCTCGTACGCGAGATCGACGCGCTCGATGGGGTGATGGGTCACGCGGCGGATCGGGCCGCAATCCAGTTTCGGCTGCTCAATCGCAGCCGTGGGCCGGCAGTGCAGGGCCCGCGCGCGCAGGCCGACCGCAAACGCTACGCCGCCGCAGTGCGGGCGCTGGTAGCGCAGCATCAGGTGGAATTGATCGAGGCCGAGGTAACCGACCTGCTGGTCGAGGGTGGCCGTTGTGTCGGCGTCGCGACGTCAGTGGGGGGCTTCCGCGCCGCAGCCGTTGTCCTGACCACCGGAACGTTTCTGGGCGGTGTGCTGCATATCGGCGAAAAATCAACGCCGGGCGGCCGGGTTGCGGAATCCGGCGCGTCGGCGCTTGCGGCGCGGTTGCGGGCGTTGGGTCTGCCGATGGGCCGCCTGAAAACCGGCACGCCGCCGCGCCTCGACGGCCGCACGATCGACTGGACGAGGCTGGACCGGCAGGCGGGCGACGATACGCCAAGCTATTTTTCCGCGCTGACCACCGGCACCGATACGCCGCAGGTCGATTGCCTGATCACCAGGACGACCGCCGCAACCCACGCCATCATCCGCGACAACATCGGCCGGTCGCCAATGTATGCC
>NZ_DBNHFX010000096.1:0-6743 GCF_057137845.1 Sandaracinobacteroides sp.
GGTTGCAGCTCGTCGTCATGTCGCTCCTCCCCGGAGAGGAAATCGGCGAGGAAGTGCACGACGACGGCGACCAGTTCTTCCGCGTCGAGATGGGCACCGGAAAAATCCTGATCGACGACAAATGGACAGATGTCGGCCCGGATTTCGGCATGGTCGTGCCCGGCGGCGCCCGCCACAATGTCAGGAACACCTGCAACGGCCCGCTGCGCTTCTATACGATCTACGGCCCGCCCGAACATATCGACGGCACCATCCACAGGACGGCCGCCGAAGCCCATGCCGCGCACGAACATTTCGACGGCCGCACCACCGAATAGCAGCCCGGCCAAGGCGGCCCTCAGCGCGCGTGGATGAAGCCGCGCACCGCCTCGATCAGTTCCGGCGACGCATGCGGCGAAAGCCCGCCTGTCTCGCCGGGCAGATCAGCGGCAAGCACCCGGTCGATCAGCGGGCCTACTTCGCCTTCGTCGCTGGCGATATGCAGGCCGGGCCTGCCCTCGAAGCGGGCGGCCGTCGCCAGTTGATGTTCGTTTCGGTGTTCGCCAAGCGAAGCCCGCCGCGCCATCATCACCAGCGGCCGCCCCACGGTCAGCGCCGAGATGATCGAACCCATCCCCACATGCGCGACCAGCACCCGGCAGCCATCCAGCCGCTGCTGATATTCGTCGGCGCGCAGAAACTCGCTCCATTCGAAATGCTGCGGCCGGTAGCTTCCGGGTTTCAGCGCCCCCATCTGCCCGAATACAGGCCTATCGTGGCAGGCCGCCCAGGCATCCACCGCGCGCGCCAGCCGGTCGAACGGTTCCTGTGTGCCGACGGTCAGAAAGATCAAACGACAGCCCCCCGAAACGCCGGACCGTCGGCGGTGCTGAGTTCCGGCCACTGGGTCAGCCACAGATCGGCGTAAGGCCCCGCCATCCGGCCCGACATCGAAAGCTCGGCGGCGTTGGCGATGCTGTCCACCCAGCAGGTGCGCGCCCCCATCAACCGCCCCAGCCGCATCGCGAAATAGCCGACCGACGCCCCCGTCGACACGATGACATCGGGCCGGACCCGCCACAGGATCAGCGCGACATCCAGTATCTGCCGCACCAGCCGCAGCTTCTGCCAGCGGTTGGCGTCGGTGAACACATGATAGCCCGGCTGCTGCTGCCCACGCTGTTCCGCCATGGCGGCCACGCGCCCGGCGAAATCCGGGGTGGACGTGGCATAGTGGACTTCGCACCCGTCCCATGCGGGCGCCATGCGCAGCAACTGGACCCAATGGCCGCCGGTCGACGAAATCGCCAGCACCCGCGTCATGCAAACGCCTGCAAACCGGTCTGTGCGCGGCCCAGAATCAGCGCATGCACATCGTGCGTGCCTTCGTAGGTGTTCACTGCTTCCAGGTTCATCATGTGGCGGATCACCTGATACTCGTCCGAGATGCCGTTGCCGCCATGCATGTCGCGCGCGGCACGGGCAATCTCAAGCGCCTTGCCGCAGTTGTTGCGCTTCAGGATGGAAATCGCCTCCGGCGCCAGCCTGCCCTCGTCCATCAGCCGCCCGGCGCGCAACGCCAGCAGCAGCCCCAAGGTGATTTCGGTCTGCATGTCGGCAAGCTTCTTCTGCACCAGTTGCGTTGCGGCCAGCGGCCGTCCGAACTGGCGCCGGTCGAGCGTATATTGCCTTGCTGCATGCCAGCAGAATTCCGCCGCGCCCATCGCGCCCCAGCCGATGCCATAGCGCGCATTGTTCAGGCAGCCGAACGGCCCCTTCAGGCCATACACACCGGCCAGCAGCCGGTCAGCCGGAAGCTCGACGTCCTTCAGCACGATTTCACCCGTAACCCACGCCCTTAGCGAGAATTTGCCCTCGATCTTCGGCGTCTCGACACCCTTGTCCGAGCGCAGGACCACGAACCCGCGAATCTGTTCGCCAAGGCCGTCATCGAGGTCGCACTTCGCCCAGACCACGAACAGATGCGCATAGGGCGCCGACGTGATCCACATCTTGGCGCCGGTCAGCCGGAAGCCGCCCGCCGTCCGAACGGCTTTGGTTTTCATGCCGGAAGGGTCCGAGCCGGCGTCAGGCTCGGTCAGACCGAACGCGCCGATCCATTCGCCGCTGGCAAGCTTCGGCAGATATTCCGCGCGCTGGGCTTCGCTGCCATAGGCATGGATCGGATACATCACCAGGCTGGACTGCACCGAAAGCGCCGAGCGATAGGCTGAATCGATGCGTTCGATTTCACGCGCGATCAGCCCGTAGGCGACATAGGAAACCCCGGCGCAGCCATAGCCGTGAATGGTGGGGCCAAGCAGGCCCGCATCGCCAAAGGCGCGCATCAGCGACGGATCGCAAGTCTCGGTGCGGTTGGCGTCGCGCACGATCGGCGCCAGATGTTCAGCGGCGAATGCGCGCGCCGTATCGCGGACCATGCGGTCTTCGGCGGAAAGCTCGGCCTCGATCAGCATCGGGTCTTCCCAGTCGAAGGCTGGCCATGGCTTTGGCTTTCCGGTGGTGGCTGGTGCGTTCATTGCGTCGCGTTCCCTCGTGCGATTGCCATCGCGCGGTCGTTAAACGACAGGCGGGCAGGTGCCAAGAGCGGCAAGCCATGCTAGGGCGCACCGCCATGCACGGCATGGCGCACCCCAATCGCTCGGCGAACCGCCCGACCCCCGGCTTCATCCTGCTGGTGGGCGCGCTGACGGCGTTCGGCGCAATTTCGATCGACCTGTATCTGCCCGCCATCCCGGCCATCGCCGACGATCTGGGCGCAAGCGTCGCTTCGGCCCAGCTTACCATGTCGACCTTCTTTGCCGGAATGGCGATCGGGCAACTGGGGTTCGGGCCGCTGTCCGACCGTCTGGGCCGCCGCAAGCCGCTTCTGGCGGGAATCCTGCTTTATACGCTGGCGTCGGCAGCGCTGCTGTTCGTGCCGACGATGGCGATGCTGTCGGCGGGTCGTTTCGTGCAGGGGCTGGGGGCGTGCGCGGGCACCGTGATCGCGCGCGCCATCGTCCGCGACCGCTACGACACCACCGAATCCGCCCGGCTGTTCAGCCTGACCTTTCTGGTGCTGGCGATTGCGCCGATGCTGGCGCCATCGGCGGGCGCTGCGCTGATGCACCTGTTCGGCTGGCATTCGATCTTCGTGGTGCTGACGCTGTTCGGCCTGATCGTCGGCGTGGCGGTGCTGTTCGGCCTGCCCGAAAGCCTCAGCCCGGCGACCGCCGAACATGCCGCCGGCGAAAGTGCGATCGCCAGCTATGTCGCCGCGCTTTCGAACCGGCAGGTGCTTGGCTTCGTGCTGACGGGAACGCTGAACGGCGCGGCGCTGTTCGCCTATATCGCCGGATCGCCCGCCCTGTTCATCGGCCACTACGGCGCCACCACCACCAGCTTCGGCTGGATTTTCGCGCTGAATGCGCTGGGGCTGATCCTCGCCTCGCAACTGAACCGGAGGGTGCTGCTGCGCCATGCGCCGGGCGCCGTCGCCCGAATCGGTTCGGTCGCCGCCTTCGGCTGCGCGACGCTGCTGCTGCTGTTGTCGGCGCTCGGCCTCGCGTCGCTATGGGTTACGATCCTGCTGCTGTTCCTGTCGCTTGGTTCCTATGGCTTCGTCTCGGCCAATGCGTCGGCGCTGGCGCTGGGTGCGATGCCGCAGCGCGCGGGCGCGGTGTCGGCGCTGATCGGCTCGGGTTCGTTTGCGCTTGGTGCGATTGTCGGTGCGCTGACGGCGCCCTTTGCCGCCGAGGGGCCGCTGGCGATGGCGGTAGCGATGGCGGCGGGCTTTGCCGGGTCGGCCATCGCATTGCGCCGCCTCGCCAACGCATGAACGGCTGGCTGGAGTTCGCACCCGGGCTTGCCATCCACGAGGACGAACTCGGCTTCCGCTTCGTGCGCGCCTCCGGGCCGGGCGGACAGAACGTCAACAAGGTGTCGACGGCGGTTGAACTGCGCTTCGATCTGGTCGCCTCGCCGTCGCTTCCGCCCGATCTGAAGGCGCGCGCCGCAAGGCTTGCCGGATCACGGCTGACGGCGGCTGGCGAAATCCTGATCTTTGCCGAACGGTTCCGCACCCAGCCCGCCAACCGCGAGGATGCGACCGGCCGCCTGCTCGACCTGCTGGCGCAGGCGGCGATCGTCCCGCGTAAACGGCGACCCACCAAGCCCACGCGCGCATCGAAAACCCGCAGGCTGGATGCCAAAAAACGCCGTGCGGGCGTGAAATCCGGCCGCGGCCGGCCCGACGCCGACTGAAACCTGCCCGCCTTCAGGATCGGGCGGCGGGCGTCGGCGCTTCGGGCTTCACCGGCACGAACTGGCCAAGGCCGCAGCTTGCGCCACGACGCGGGCCGCCACCGGTGTGGACGACGGTGATCATATCGACACTGCACAATTGCGAGCCGGTCGGCCGATAGGAAAACGCGCCAGCCATGTTCAGGCCGGGGCACGACATCGGCAGCGTGTTGCGCAGCACCGTGCCGTCGTTCATGCGGAAATCGACGGTCTGGTCATCTACGACATGGGTGCTGCGGATGCGGTTCGTCTGCACGCAGTTCACCGGATCACCGGCCGGCACCATCGCCTGCGGCGGGCGCGGCGGCTGGCTGGCGCAGCCGGCAACGAACAGGGTTGCAGCAAGCAGGGGAAGGGCGCGCATTCAGCTTCTCCTTTTGGATGGGGATTTGGTTGCGGATACCGGTGCAGGTGATTTTGCCTCGAACCGGCACAGTTGCGCAACCGGGCAGCGCCAGCATTCGGGCACACGCGCCTTGCACAGATAGCGCCCGTGCAGGATCAGCAGATGGTGCGCCTGCCGCCCCCAGCGGGCGGGCACCACCGTCAGCAGGTCGCGCTCGACGCCGTCGGGCGTGCGCGCCGCCGACAGCCCGATCCGGTGCGCCACCCGGAACACATGGGTATCGACAGCAAGCGTCGGCTGGCCGAACGCCTCGTTCAGCACCACATTCGCCGTCTTGCGGCCGACGCCCGCCAGCGCCACCAGTTCGGCTTCGGTTTCCGGCACTTGGCCACCGTGCCGTTCCAGCAGTTGTTCCGACAGGCGGATCACATTCGCTGCCTTGGCGTTGAACAGGCCGATGGTCCTGATGTGCTGTGTCAGCCCTTCAAGGCCCAGCGCCAGCATCGCCTCGGGCGTCTGCACCTCGGCGAACAGGCGTTTCGTCGCCTTGTTCACGCCAACGTCCGTCGCCTGCGCCGACAGCACCACCGCCACCAGCAGCGTATAGGGATTGACGAACGCCAGTTCCGTCCGCGGGTCGGGGTTTGCCGCCCCCAGAATGTCGAACAACTGTGCTGCCTCGTCGGCGGTCAGGGCCGCCGCCGGGCGGGGCGTGGTTTTTGCGCGGGCCATGTTTTCCGCTAGACCATTCCCCATGCCGCCCTGCAAGCCCGCCTGCTTCGACCTCGAACTACGGCCCAGCCGGCCGTTCCGGCAGCGGCAGGTGTGCTGGCTGCTGGCCGGGGTGCTGGCAGTCTGCCTGCTGCTGGCGTTGCGGCTGGCGGCGCTTGGCGCCTGGCCCATCCTGCCGTTTCTGGCGCTGGCGCCCGTGGCGTTGTATCTGGCGTTCCGGGCGTCGGCACGGTCGGGGCGCCAGTCCGAACATCTGCGCCTCGATGCGCGCGGCCTCGAACTGGTACGGATCGACGCCACGGGCCACATTCTGCGCACCCGCATCGAACCGTTCGCCGCCCGTGTCGAACTGGAACGGATCAGCGCCACCGAAAACCGCCTGTGGCTGAATGCGGGCGAACAGCGTCACCCCGTCGGCAGCTTTCTGTCACCCGATGAGCGCGCCGAAATCGCCCATGTGATCGAAGACGGCCTTGCCCGCTTCCGCGCGGAAGGAACCACCGGATGACCTGCGCCATGTCATCGCCCGCCGCGCTCAGGAACCGCGATCCGATCCTGGCGATCCTTCGCCAGGAACTCCCGGCCGGCGGGCTGGTGCTGGAACTCGCCAGCGGCAGCGGCGAACATGTCACGCATTTCGCCGCGGCACTGCCGGCGATCGACTGGCAGCCAAGCGACCCTTCGGCCGAAGCGCGTGCATCGGTCGCCGCGCGAATCGCCGAGACCGGCCCAGCCAACATCCGGCCCCCGCTCGACATCGACGCCGCCCACCCGGCGAGCTGGCCGATCACGCGGGCCGATGCGCTGCTGGCGATCAACATGGCGCACATCAGCCCATGGGCGGCAACCATCGGCCTGTTTCAGGGGGCGGGCCGTCTGCTTGCCGCCGGGGCGCCGCTGATCCTCTATGGGCCGTGGATCGAGGACGATATCGAAACCGCGCCCACGAACCTTGCGTTCGATGCCGACCTGAAGGCCCGTAATCCGGCCTGGGGTCTGCGCAATCGCGCACGGGCCGATCAGCTTGCGCTCGCCGCAGGGCTGCGCCCCGCTGCCCGCCATCAGATGCCCGCCAACAATATCCTGCTGGTGTTCCGGTGTGCCGTTCAGCGCGAAAGCAGCGCAACCAGCGCCAGCGCCGCCGCATCGACTTCGGCCCATGTCGCCTCGAAGCCAGCTTCCTCGCCGTAATAGGGGTCCTGCACCGGCTGGCCGTGCATCCCCGGCACGACATCCAGCAGCAGCGAAAGCCGCGCCGCCGAACCGGCAGGGGCAAGATGCCGCAAGTCGGCCAGATTCTGCCCGTCCAGAGCGAAAATCCGCTGAAAACGGCTGAAGTCCGGGGTAGCCACCTGCCGCGCCCGCAGATCGCCGATATCGA
>NZ_DBNHFX010000097.1:0-5415 GCF_057137845.1 Sandaracinobacteroides sp.
CGCCCGGCGCCTATCTCTCTGATCTCATGCTTCAGGGCTTTGGTTTCGCATCGGCGCTGCTGGTGCCGCTGTTTCTGGTGAACGGCCTGCGCCTGATCGTCGGGCGCGACATCGGGCATCTGCGCCGATCGATCATCGCGACGATTGCGTCGGTGCTGGCGCTGTCAGCGGCGCTCGGTCTCGTCTGGCCTGCCGCCATCGGCGCGCTCGATGCCGGGGCGGGCGGCGTGACCGGGCTGATCGCGGCGCGGCTGGTGGCGACGCTGCCGTGGTCGTCGGGCTTTGACCCGGCGCTTGGTGCCGTGCTGTTCGCGGGCGTGCTTGCCATCGTCGGGATCGTGCTGTTCATCATCGGCCTGCGGCTGACGCGCGCGGAACTGGCGTCGGCGTTCGGGCTTTGGCCGTTCCGGCGCGGCGCAGGCGACGACGAGGAGGGACCGGATACCCCCTATGTGGCAACCCCGGTGGCGACGCTGCGTGAGGATCGCGTTGTGCACGCAAACCCGCTGCCTGCCGCCGATGCCGAGCCGGACGCGCCCACACGCCGCATAGCGGGGCCGGTGCAACGCGCTGCCCCCAAACGCGAAGCGCCAGACAGGCAGCCGGGATTGCAACTCGGTGATCGGGCGGATCTGCCGCCGCTGTCGTTGCTGAAGCCGCCGCCACGCCAGACGTCTGCCGGGCTGGATGAAGCGGCCCTCGAACAGAACGCGCGCCTGCTGGAGGGGGTGCTCGACGACTTCGGCGTCAAGGGGCGGATCGTCGGTCTGGCGCAGGGTCCGGTCGTCACCCTCTATGAACTGGAACCGGCCCCCGGCATCAAGGCCAGCCGGGTGATCGGCCTTGCCGACGATATCGCCCGCTCCATGAGCGCGGTTTCCGCGCGTGTGGCCGTCATTCCGGGGCGCAATGTGATCGGCATCGAACTGCCGAACCTGAAGCGGGAAATGGTGTCGCTGTCGGAACTTCTGGCCGCCGACAGTTTTCAGGGCTCGTCGGGCACGCTGCCGATGATTCTGGGCAAGGACATCTCGGGCGTGCCGGTGGTGGCTGATCTGGCGCCGATGCCGCATCTGCTGATCGCCGGAACGACGGGCTCGGGAAAATCGGTCGGGCTGAACGCGATGATCCTGTCGTTGCTTTACAGGCTGCGCCCGGACCAGTGCCGGATGATCATGATCGATCCCAAGATGCTGGAACTCAGCGTCTATGACGATATCCCGCATCTGCTGGCTCCTGTCGTTACCGAACCGCAAAAGGCGATCCGGGCGTTGAAATGGGCCGTCGAACAGATGGAGGAGCGGTATCGCAACATGGCGCACATCAACGTGCGCTCGTTGTCGGGCTATAATGAAAAGGTGCGCGAGGCACTGAAGACCGGCAAACCCTTCGTGAAGCGGGTGCAGACCGGCTGGGACGAGGAGGGCAAACCGCAGTTCGAGGACATCTCGCTGCCGCTGGAGCCGCTGCCGCTGATCGTGGTCGTCGTCGACGAGCTGGCCGACCTGATGATGACGGCCGGCAAGGAAGTGGAGTTCCTGATCCAGCGGCTGGCGCAAAAGGCGCGCGCTGCCGGCATCCACCTGATCATGGCGACGCAGCGGCCTTCGGTCGACGTCATCACCGGCGTGATCAAGGCAAACCTGCCGACGCGGATCAGCTTTCAGGTGACGTCGAAGATCGACAGCCGCACCATTCTGGGCGAAATGGGCGCCGAGCAACTGCTGGGGAAGGGCGACATGCTCTATATGCCCGGCGGCAAGCAGAGCGTGCGGGTGCATGGTCCCTTCGTGTCGGACGAAGAAGTGGAGGCCGTGGCCAAGCACTGGAAAGCGCAGGGCGTGCCTGACTATGTGTCGGGCGTCACCGAGGAACCGGAAGGCGGCGATCCGGGCTTCGCCGGCGGGGCGCGTGGCGAAGGCAAGGCCGGGCCGGGCGGCGAGGGCGACCAGCTATCGCAGGCCATTCAGGTGGTCGCGACCAGCCGCAAGGCGACGATCAGTTACCTCCAGCGGCAGATGCGGATCGGCTATAATTCGGCGGCCCGCCTGATCGACCAGATGGAGGAAATGGGCCTTGTATCTTCGCCCGACCATGTCGGCCGGCGCGAAGTGCTGATGGACGAGGCCGGAAACCGCGCCTGACGGGGGCGCTACGCCCGGATGTCGAACGAGGGGGCGGTCTGCCAGCCCCCACGGGTGAAGTCCGGGATATCCTGTGCGGCGCTGCGGTTTTTGACCGACCGTTCGGTTAGGTCGAACAGCGATGACCACGCCGCGCCGTCATAGACGGGCTGGTCGATCGGCAGTCCTTCGCGAAGGCAGGTGATGATCCGCCACAGCATGACAAAGTCCATGCCGCCGTGGCCGCCCCTTTCCGTGGCGAGCGTTGCAAGCTTCGTCCACAGCGGGTGGTCGTAGCGCTGCTGCCAGCGGGTCATGTCGGTGTCCCATTTGTGCTGGGCGCCTTTTCCGTCGTCGATGGCGATGCGGGCCGGGTAGCCGCCGAACGCGCCTTTGGTGCCCTGAATATAGTTCAGCCTGTCATAGGGGCGCGGGGTGTTGATGTCGTGCTGGACGAGGATGGTCCGTCCGCGCATCGTTTTCACCAGCGCAGAGCTCATGTCGCCGGCGATGAACTTCCAGTTGCGCTGCGGGTCGCCGGCGGGAAGCTGCGACTGGGCGAACGCTTGCATCGCCAGCGCCGGCGAATCCATTGCCACCAGATAGTCGAACCGGTCTCCGCGGTTGATGTTCATATATTGCGCGACCGGGCCGAGGCCGTGCGTTGGATACAGGTTGCCGCGATGGCGCGTCTGCCAGCCGGGGCGCCACACGCCTTCACCGCGCGTCGTCCGCAGCATCTGCGAACGCAGCTCGTGGATGTAGGCGCCGGCGCCGTGGGTCAGCTCTCCGAACAGGTTCTGCCGCACCATGTTCAGCACCATCAGTTCTTCGCGCCCGTAGCAGCAATTCTCCATCATCATGCAGTGGCGCTGCGTTTGCTCGCTCGCCTCGGTCAGCGCCCAGAGTTCGTCGATGGTCACCCCCATCGGCACTTCGACGAACGCATGTTTGCCGCCGCGCATCGCCGACAGCGCCATCGGCGCATGCCATTGCCACGGAGTGAAGATGAAGATCGCATCCAGGTCGGGCATGTCGGCCAGCGCACGCCAGCTTTCCTGCCCGCCGGTCACGCGCCGGGGCGCGGTTCCCTGCTTTGCCTTCACCTTGGCGATTGCCCGGTCGAGCACGAATTCGTCGATGTCGGCGATTGCGCGGATGTCGACGCCATCCAGCGTCAGCAGCAGGTCGGTCATCGGCGTGCCGCGTTCACCGACACCGATGATGCCGACCCGCACACGCTGTATCCGGGGGGCGGCAAAGCCCATCATCGAGCCGGCAGCGGCCGGAGCGCCAAGCGCGGGGGCGGATACGGCGGCCGCAGTGGCGGCGGCGCCAGCAAAGAGCGAGCGGCGGGAGATGTCGGTCATGCGGCGCATCGTGCGCCGGCAGCGTGCCGCGTACAAGCGGATTATTGTTCGCTCAAACAGTTAAGATTGTCGATCAACATAGTGATATTATTTGATAATGGAAGATTTGGTTGAAACTGATATTGGGCGGCACACAGCGCCGCCCTGTATCGGATCCCGGTTCTACATGTTCGGATAGTTCGGCCCGCCACCGCCTTCCGGCGTTACCCAGTTGATGTTCTGGGTCGGGTCCTTGATGTCGCAGGTTTTGCAATGGACGCAGTTCTGCGCATTGATCTGCAACCGTGGTTCGCCGACATCGGCGCCGACGATTTCATATACGCCCGCCGGGCAATAGCGTTGCGCCGGCTCGTCATAGAGGGGCAGGTTGATCCTGACCGGCACCGTCGGGTCTTTCAGTTGCAGGTGGACCGGCTGATCTTCCTCGTGGTTGGTATTCGAAAGGAACACCGAGGAGAGCCGGTCGAAGCTGAACACGCCATCGGGTTTTGGATATTCGATCGGCCAGCAATGTTCCTTGCGCCACAGCTTGGTGTGGTCAGGCTCGTGCTTCATCGTGAAGGGCATGCGCAGCCCCAGATGTTCAGCCCACATGGTGATCCCGGCCAATGCCGTGCCGACGGTTCCACCCAGTTTGGCGACCAGCGGCTCGGTGTTGCGGACGCCGCGCAGTTCCTCGTAGACCCAGCTTTGTTCATAGGCGGCTGCATAGGCGGAAAGCTCGTCGCCTACGCGGTTGGCGGCGATTGCATCGACGGCGGCTTCGGCGGCCATCATGCCGGTTTTCATCGCGGTATGCGTGCCCTTGATGCGCGGCACGTTCACGAAACCGGCGGAACAGCCGATCAGCGCAGCGCCAGGCATCACCAGTTTCGGCACGGCCTGCCAGCCGCCTTCGTTGATCGCGCGCGCACCATAGGAAACGCGGCGACCGCCCTCGAGGATCTTGCGGATTTCCGGGTGGGTCTTCCAGCGCTGCATTTCCTCGAACGGGGAAAGATGCGGATTGCGGTACGAAAGCGCGACCACGAACCCAAGCGCAACCTGATTGTTGGCCTGATGATACAGAAAGCCGCCGCCCCACGCGTCGGTGAGGGGCCAGCCCTGCGTGTGGATCACCCGCCCCGGCACATGGTTTTCCGGCTTGATGTCCCAAAGTTCCTTGATGCCGATGCCGTATGTCTGCGGCTGGCTGTTCGCGCGCAGATCGAAGCGGTGGATCAACTGCTTCGTCAGGTGGCCACGCACGCCTTCGGCGAAGAAGGTGTATTTCGCATGCAGTTCGAGGCCGGGCTGGTAGTTCGGCCCGTGGCTGCCGTCGCGCTGGACGCCCATGTCGCCGGTGGCGACCCCCTTCACCGAGCCGTCGTCGTTGAACAGCACTTCGGCTGCGGCAAAGCCGGGGAAGATTTCAACGCCAAGCCCCTCGGCCTGACCGGCGAGCCAGCGGCAGAGATTGCCGAGGCTTCCGGTGTAGGTGCCCTCGTTGTTCATGAAGCTTGGCATCAGGGCGTGCGGGAATTCCGTCTTGCGGCCCTTGGTCAGCACCCAATGGTGGTTTTCCGTCACCGGCACTTCGGCCATCGGGCAGCCCTGTTCGCGCCAATCGGGGATCAGTTCATCGAGCGCACGCGGGTCGACCACGGCGCCCGACAGGATGTGCGCGCCGATTTCCGAGCCCTTTTCCAGCACGCAAACCGAAATCTCGGCCCCACGCGCGGCCGCAACCTGCTTCGCGCGGATCGCTGCCGAAAGTCCGGCCGGGCCGCCCCCGACGATCACCAGATCATAAGGCATCGCTTCGCGTGTGGTCATTCCTTGTATCCCTTCCGGCCTTGCATTCCGCCCGGGCGACGTGTGGCGCACCCTGATCCTCTCTATTCATCGCAGCGACGCGGGTTTTCAACCCGAAATGCGCCGGC
>NZ_DBNHFX010000098.1:0-6138 GCF_057137845.1 Sandaracinobacteroides sp.
CGCCCGCCAGTTACGCATCCGGGCCGCTTCCGGCCGAAGGGCTGTTCCTGAGCGGATTGAACGGCCTGCCGGTCAGGATCAGTGTCGAGGGAACGAAGGTTCGCGCCAATGACGCAGAGCTTGAGCCCGCCGGGCCGGGCCGCTGGCAGCGAGGCGACATGACCTATGTGTTCGACGGCAACGGTGGCCTCGTCGTGGAAACCACCGGCGAACGCATCCCCTATCAGCCGGTTGAGCCGGTCACCTCGGTTGCGGTGGCACCCTATGTCGGCCGCTATTGCGGCGTGGACAACGACTTCTGCCTGCTGGTCCGCACAGCCGCCGACGGGACGTTGCAGTTCGTACCCTCGTCGCGGCCCGGAATGAAGCCGCAGGCACTGACACCGCTGTTCGCCGACGGGTTCTCCGCCGGAAACGGCAATGTTCTGCGCTTCGTGCGTGATCGCAGGAAGCAGATTACGGGCGTCCGCTACAACGACGGTCGGGCCTGGAACGTCGCGTTCAGTCGGACGAAGTAGTTGAAACGCAAACCGGGCTGGCCAGGGAACCGCCCCGCCAACCCGGATTTGATTCAGCAGTGTCGGGAACGACAAAGGGGCGCCGGCGTAGTCGGCGCCCCTTTGTCGATCAGAACCTGAGCGATGCGCCGACCGAGAAGTAACGCCCGAGCTGGTCGTAATGGATCTGGCCGCTGGTCGTCAGCGGCGGGGCCACGTCGAACAGGTTGACGATATTGCCGAAGAAGGTGAACGGCCCGGTCCGGACGCGGCCGCCGAGGTCGAAGTAGGTTTTGGCGGAGATCGCGTTGTTGGCGATGCTGACCTGCTGGTCATAGAGGCCGCCGGACACATGGCGCACGCGCAGATCAAAGCTGCTGCCGTTGTTTTCGTAGGTCATGACGCCGTTCACGCGCCAGCGCGGAACGCCAGACGTGCCGTCGCCCACGCTGCCGACCGTTTCCAGCACCGTCAGCCCGTCGTCGGATGTGCGGGTGCCGGTGTAGGTGCCGATCGCACGCAGCCTGAGCGAGCCGTTTGCGTTCGAGAACAGGTTCGACAGCGGGAACTGGTAACGGGCCTCGAAGTCGACACCGTCGGTCTTCAGTTGGGCGAAGTTCACGAAGGTGGCGTAGATCGTGGTGATCTGGCCGCCCTGCCGTTCGATCTGGTTGCACATCGCCGTCATGCCCTTGAAGCAGCGGGTCACGATGTCTTGCGCCGTCGGCGTGACGATGATGCCATCGATGTCGATGCGGTAATAGTCGATCGACAGTTGCAGCCCGCGCACTGCGTCGGGCGACCAGGTGGCGCCTGCGGTAAAGGTCTGCGCGACTTCCGGTTCAAGGTTCTCGTTACCGCCGCCATAGCGCACGACTGCGGCCGTCCCGCCCGTCCACGGGTCGGCAACGGTGCTGTAGGTCGTCGTGCGGGTGGTGAACAGTTCCGAGAGCGCCGGCGAGCGGATGTCGCGCGAACGGGTGACGCGCAGCATCAACTGGTCGAACAGGCGGGCGGTGCCGCCCAGCTTCCACGACCAGATGCCACCGGTGTTGGAATAATCGGAATAGCGCGCCGCGCCGTTCACAGCGATTTCGGCGACGTCCTGCATGTCGAGGAGCGGCACCGTTGCTTCGGCAAAGCCTTCCTTGACGTCGAACGAGCCGTCGAGCGGCGAGAAGTTCAACTGCGTGAAGCCCTTGTTGAGCGAGATCGGATCGATGTCGAGCGAGGAGATGCCTTCACGGCGCGCTTCGAAACCGGCCGCGACCGCAACCGGCCCCGCCCACAGCGAGAAGGCCTCGCCCCGGATGCTGGCGCCGCCGCTGTCGAGGGTGGTTTTCGTGCCGCCAGAGGCGCTGGCGAACGCGTACTTCACCGCTTCCGGCGAGGCGTTGCCCGAACCGAAGACGTTGAGCGGGCGGCAGGCGGTTGATGGGTCGGTCAGCGCGACACGGCAGACGATGTTGCCGTTTGCATCGCGCACGGCGTCGATCGCCTGGGCGAAGTTGGTGGTGACGCGCTGGTTGTCATAGCCGCGCAGGTCGCGGAATTCGCCGTGGCTGAAGAACAGGCCATATTTCCAGCGGCCGTCGGCGAACGATCCGTCCAGCCCGACGCCGCCTTCCCATGTGCTGCGGCGATAGTTGAAGATGCGCTGGCCGTAATCGGTGAAGAAGCGGCCCATCTTGAAGCTGGTCTGGCCCGCTGCAAGCAACTGGTTGCGGATTTCCGGGCGCAGGAACGGGTTATCGCGCGAGAAGGTGAGGTTGCCGCGCGCGACTTCCGAGTAGAACAGATATTTGGCCGAGATGTTGCTGTACAGCCCATCCACCCAGAGCGTCGCGGAATCGCTGACATCATAGGAAAGGCGGGCGTAGCCGTTGTAGCGTTCGTAGGGCGCCGTCATCGACCGCTCGCCGCTGGTCGACATGCCCTCGCCGCCGACCATCAGCGTCGCGTTGCGGGGGTTGCCGAACTGGAACGGGCGCAAGGTGCCGTCGGCGTTGAATGTCTGCCCGGCCAGTGCGCCGTTCACGATCAGGCCGCCGGTGCTGGCGTCGGCGAAGTTCACGTCGGGCATCAGGACGAACTGTGCTTCGCCGTTGCCGGGGGCATAGGCCGGATTCGGGAACAGCGCGGTGCTGCCGACATTCTCGCGGCTGAAACGGTCGAATGCGCCCATTTCCCTGGCCCAGCTACCGCCGATCATGAAGTGCGCGCGGTCGTCGGCAAAGCTGGTGCCGTAGCTTGCATCGACCGAGTAGCGGGCGGCGTCGCCACGGCTGGCGATGCCGGTTTGCGCATCCAGCCTGATGCCCTTCATTTCCTCGTCGAGGATGATGTTGACGACACCGGCGACGGCGCCCGAGCCATAGGCAGCGGCAGCGCCGCCCGTCACCACATCGACCCGCTTCACCAACTGCATCGGGATGAAGTTCAAGTCGTTGGTGCCGATCGAGCGGCGGCCGTTCAGCAGCGTCAGCGTCCGGATCGAGCCGAGGCCGCGCAGGTCGGCGGCGGTCGTGCCGGAATTGGTGTTGGCGTTGGTGGTCTGCGGCGTCGTGGTCGCGCGGAACTGCGGCATGTCGTTCAGCGCCTGGGCGATGCCGGGGCGTCCGCCGAGCCTCAGGTCGATCGCGTCGACGACGGTGGTTGGCGTCGGCGATTCAAAACCGCCGATGTCGATGCGGGATCCGGTGACGACGATCACGTCGCTGCTGTCGGGCACGTTGCCGTCGGCGGCCTGCGCGAAGGCGGGGGCCGCCGACAGGGCAATCGCAAGGGCAAGGGTGCGGCCGCTGATGCCGCGGCAAAGGTCTGCGTGTCGCATCGTTTATTCCTCTGGAAGCTTCCCTGATGACACGGCAGCTTTCCCTTCCCGACGCCGGAGCGCCAGCCAAAGGGCATGTGCAGCCTATAACCCGTGGTTAGAGTTTGGTTCAGTCCAGCTTGCGGGCGCGGTCGATCGCGCGCTGGAAATTGCGCGCCGAAGCTGCTCCGCGCAACAGCACGCGGCCGATCAGATGGCCGGGGGTGCCGCCCAGCCCAAGCGCAAAGGCATGCACCGCGTTCCGGCTGAGCGCGCCATCGATAGCAGGACCATGCACGTCAAGCGCCCGGCGCAGTTCGTCGACGCTGCCGCCTGCGGCTTCCATTACGGCTTCGGCGGCGGCCTGATCTGCGGTGCCGCCCTGCATCAACCCCGCATGCACCGGAAGATACAGGCCCTGCCGGTCTGCCGCGATCGCAGCGCGGGCGGCAGCGCGGCTGGTGTCGCCGAAAATCGGCCAGTCGAGGAACCTGAGGCGGGTGTTTCCGTCGGCTTTGATGGCGGCCATCATGTCGGCGTGGGCGATCCGGCAGGCGGGGCAGTTGAAGTCGGTGAAGACGATGAACGTCACGTCGCCGCGAAGGTTTCCTGCCTCGGGGCCGGGTTCCGCGCGCGCTGCGGCAACGGTCGGGCTATTGTCGACTACGGTGCCCACTGGCTGCATCCGGCGGAGCGCCCAGCCGCCCGTAGCCGCCGCGCCCGCCATGCCGCCAAGCACCAGCAGTTCGCGGCGCGACACGGGGGCGGGTCTGGCGGTCATTCCTCGCTCGGGCGGCCCGACGCCAGCAGCGCTAGCGCACATGCCGTCAGCAGCGCTGACAGGGCAAAGGGCATGCCGGGCAGGTTGGCGGCTGCACCTTCACCGGAAAAGCGCGTGAACACATAGGCAAAGACCGGCGGCCCGATGATGATCGTCAGGGATGCCAGCGTAGAGAGCGCGCCCTGCAATTCGCCCTGCCGGTCGGCGGCGGCACCATGCGTCATCATCGCCTGCAACGATGGCACCGTCAGCCCGCCGATCGCACTGACGGCCAGCCCGACATAGGCAAGCAGCGGCTGGTCGGCGAAAAAGAAAATGACGTAGGATGCCGTGCCGCCGGCAATCCCCAGAATTGCGGTTTTCCGTTCGCCGAACCGGCTGACCGCGCGCCGAACGCCAAATCCGTTCACCAGCACCGCCATCACGCCAACGAACGTCAGCGACAGGCCGATCGCAAACGGCGCCCACGAATAGCGGTAGGCGGCGACATAGCTCCAGATACCCTGCAGGGCCTGCATGGCCAGCATCCACAGGAAATAGACGATCGCCAGACGCCGCAAGTCGCCGCCAAGCCTGCCCAGCCTGCCGAGGCTTCCGGCCACATTGGCGCGCTTCCAGTCGAACGGTTGGCGGCGTTCGCGCGGGTGGCTTTCGGGCAGCAGAAAATAGCCCGACGCCATGTTCAGCCCGGCAAGCGCCGCTGCCGCCAGAAACGGCCAGCGCGGGTGAACCGCGCCGATCACACCGCCCATCGCCGGGCCAAGCACGAACCCGACCCCGAATGCGACACCAAGCAGCCCGAACGTCTGCGCACGGCGTTCGTGCGGGGTGATGTCGGCGATGTAGGCGTTGGCAGTGGCGATGCTGGCGCCGGTCATGCCGGCCAGAATGCGGGCCAGAAACAGCAGCCACAAGGTGTGCGCGAAGGCGACGATCAGCATGTTGATGGCAAAACCAGCCATCGAGATCAGCAACACCGGCCGCCGCCCATAGGCATCGGACAGGCCGCCAAGGACCGGCGAGAACAGGAACTGCGCCAGCGCATAGGACATGATCAGCCAGCCGCCGATACCGGCGGCCTTGCTGGGATCGACATGGCCGACTTCGGCCACCAGCGTCGGCAGCACCGGAATGATCAGCCCGAAGCCGATCACGTCCATCAGGATCGTCAGCAGAATGAAGGCGAGCGGGCCACGCGGGATCGACGGCGCCGCGCTGGTGGCAGTGCTCAAGCGCCTCCGCCCAGCTTGCCGTGCGCGCGTTCGTAGGCTTTCATGTCGCCCGAGGCGAGGAGCGCTGCCTGCGCCTGCCACTGGTCGCGCTCGGGGCGGCCCTGGAACTGCCCCAGTTCAGCATCGACCAGCGCCAGTTGCGCCGGGGTCCACTGCGCTATCTGGCGGTAGTGGAACACACCCAGTTCCTGCAACCGCGCCTGAAGCTTCGGGCCGAGGCCCTTGATCCGCCCGAGATCATCGGGCTGGCCTTCGGGCGCCGCAAGAAACGGCGACGGTGTGTAGGCTGGCGGCGTTTCCGGCAGCGGCGCTGCTTCGGGCGGTGCGGGGGTTTCCGTCGCCGTCGGGTTGCGCATCATGCGAACGGCGACGATGATCGCCAGTACGAGCAGCAGAACGCCTGCAAGGATGAGCATCTGGTTCTGGGTCATCGGATGGCGATGACGCGGGCGGCGCGGCCGGTCAAGCCCGGATCGCCCATGGTTTTGCGCCAGTGCGGCAAGGCGCTATGGCTGGCGATATGCACGAACCCGGCCCGACACCTGCCGTCGAAGTGGATGCGCGCGGCCTGAAGTGCCCGTTGCCTGCGCTCCGCCTTGCGCGCGCCATCCGCGAGGGAGGGGCAGGGCGCTATCTGCTGCACGCCGACGACCCTGCCGCACGGAAGGACATCCCGGCACTGTGCGCCGAGCGTGGGTGGCTGCTCGGGGCTGCCGGGGAAGGCTGCTACAGCGTTTCAGTCGACGACTGAGCACGCCTCTCCGGCGACGCGCAGGCGGGCGCAGATATCTCTGGCGGCGGACGCCGATGCGGCGG
>NZ_DBNHFX010000099.1:0-2669 GCF_057137845.1 Sandaracinobacteroides sp.
GTTCCTATTCCGGCTGGGCGGAACGGCCGGGGCGGTTCCGCTCGCTTGGCGACGGGCAGGTCGATTTCGGCGGAATCTTCACCCGGCTTGCGCACCATGGCTATGACGGCTGGGCGGTGCTGGAATGGGAATGCGCCTACAAGCATCCCGAACAGGGCGCCGCAGAAGGCGCGCCCTTCATCGCGCGCCACATGATCCGCAAGGCCGACAAGGCGTTCGACGACTTCGCCGGTGGCGCCACCGACGCCGCGCTGATCCGCGACGTGCTGGGCCTGTCGTGAAAACCGATAGGCCAGAAGCCGGTGGCCAGCATATGGTGTATTGGCTAACGTGGAAATCGATTACCCCATCTACCGATGTCACGGAGTGATGTTCATGCCTGACCTTTCCGTTCTTGATCGGCGTGCGCTGCTCGGCCGTGCGGCGTTGTTGCTGGGCGTCCCGGCCTCGGCCGGATTTGGCGCCACGGCATTGGCGCAAGCCGCCGGGAAGACGAAGCCGTCGCTCGCTCCGCCGGTTTTCGCATTGCTGAGTGCGGTTGCCGACACGATCATTCCCGTGACCGACACACCGGGCGCCGTCGATGCGCGCGTTCCGGCGCTGTTCGACGGGCTGCTGGTCAACTGGGCGTCGGCCGATCGCCGGACAGAATTGCTGGGCGCACTTTCCCGCATCGATCAGGCCGCGCAAAGCCAGCATGGGGCGGCGTTCGCCAAGCTTGCCCTCGAAGCGCGCAACAGCTTCCTTGCCGCCTATGACGCCGAAGCGATGAAGCCCGCCTCGCAAGGCCCGAAAGCGCGCGTCGGCCTGTTGTCGCTCGGCGCCGGCAGCGCCACGACCGACCCCGGCTATGCCAAGCTGAAGGAACTGGTGCTGATCCTCTACTATAATTCCGAGATCGCGCTGACCAGGGAACTGCATTACGAACATGCGCCCGGCCAGTGGAAGCCGTCGATCCCCATCACCCCTGATACCCGCCCCCAGGGCGGCACCTCGTACTAAGCGGAGGAATTGCGGATGTTTGACGCCATCGTCATCGGTTCAGGCATGAGCGGCGGCATCGCGGCCAAGGAATTGTGCGAGCGCGGCCTGAAGACCCTCGTCATCGAGCGCGGCCGCAAGATCGAGCACGGCGCCGACTACACCGACTGGATGCAGCCCTGGGAAACGCCCAACGCCAACATGATCCCCGAGGATGTGCTGGCGCGCGACTATCCGATCCAGCGGCAATGCTATGCGGTGTCGGCGGCAAACCAGCAGTTCTGGGTAAAAGACAGCGAGCACCCCTACACCACGCCCAAGGACAAGCCCTTCGCGTGGATTCGCGGCTATCATCTGGGCGGGCGCTCGCTGATGTGGGGGCGCCAGTCCTACCGTCTGGCGCCGATGGACTTCGAGGCCAACGTGAAAGACGGGCATGGCACCGACTGGCCGATCCGCTATGACGATCTCGCCCCGTGGTACGATCATATCGAGCGTTTCATCGGCGTTGCCGGATCGCCCGAAGGCCTAGACCAGCTTCCCGACGGTGCTTTTCTGCCGCCTTTCGGCCTGAACGACGCAGAGCTTCTGTTCAAACAGGCGGTCGAAGCGAAGTTCCCCGGCCGCAAGGTCATTCCGGGACGGGCCGCCAACCTGTCGCAGGCGCAGCCGCAACACGAAGAACTGGGGCGATCGAGCTGCCAGAACCGTTCCCTGTGCGAGCGCGGCTGTTCGTATGGCGCCTATCACTCCAGTCTGTCGTCGTCGCTGCCGGCCGCCGAACGCACCGGCAACCTGACGATCGTGACCGACGCCATCGTGCATTCGATCATCCACGACCCGAAAACCGGCAAGGCGACCGGGGTGCGCGTGATCGACAGCAACACGAAAAAGCACCGCACCTATGACGCGAAGGTCATTTTCGGGTGCGCCTCGACGATCGGCACCGCGCAGATCCTGCTGAATTCGAAATCGGATGCCTTCCCGACCGGGCTTGCCAACCGGTCCGACATGGTTGGCCGCAACCTGATGGACCATGTCTATGCGGTGACTGTGGTCGGCGTGCTGCCGGGCGGCCCGAATAGCTATTACCACGGCCGTCGCCCGACCGGCCTTTACATTCCGCGCTTCCGCAACGTCACCGAGAACGGCGATTTCCTGCGCGGCTTCGGATATCAGGGCGCAGTCGTGCGGCCCGGCTGGCGCAGCACCCTGCTGGGCAGCCCCGGCATCGGAGCAGACTTGAAAAAGCGCGGCCGGACGCTGGCCCCCTGGACAATCGCGTTGGGCGGCTTCGGCGAAATGCTGCCCAACCCCGACAACCGCGTGACCCTGTCCAACCAGACCGACAAGTGGGGCATGCCGATCGTCCACATCGACTGTGCGATGGGCGAAAACGAACACAAGATCGCCGAACAGATCGTCGTCGATGCAAAGGCGATGATCGAGGCAGCGGGCGCCGTCGTGCTGTCGACGGCCACCAAGCCGGGTGTGCCGGGCCTCGGCATCCACGAGATGGGCACCGCGCGCATGGGCAGGGATCCGAAGACATCGGTGCTGAACGGGTTCAACCAGGCGCACGACGTGCCGAACCTGTTCATCACCGACGGTTCGGCAATGGCGTCGTCGGCGTGCCAGAACCCGTCGCTGACCTATATGGCGCTGTCGGCCCGCGCCGCCGACCATGC
>NZ_DBNHFX010000100.1:0-3452 GCF_057137845.1 Sandaracinobacteroides sp.
CTGGCCAGCGGCGTGCGCGCAATCGACGGCCTGCTGACGCTGGGGCGCGGCCAGCGCGTCGGCCTGATCGCCGGCAGCGGCGTCGGGAAGTCGGTGCTGATGCAGCAACTGGTGCGCGGCGTAACCGCCGACTGCGTGGTGATCGCCCTCATCGGCGAACGTGGCCGCGAAATCACTGCATTCCTCAATCAACTGTCCGGCCCGGCGCTGGCGCGTTCGCACGTGGTTGCGGTGCCGGCCGACGCAGCGGCGCCGTTGCGGGTGCGCGGGGCGCTGCGCGCATTCGCCATCGCCGAATGGCTGCGCGCATGCGGACGGCATGTGCTGCTGGTGGTCGACAGCCTGACCCGCGTTGCCCATGCCCGCCGTGAAATCGCCCTTGCCGCCGGGGAACCGCCGGGCAGGCGCGGCTATCCGGCTTCCGCTCTCGACCTTCTGCCCCGCCTGATCGAACGCGCCGGCAACGACCGGGCGGGCGGCGGCTCGATCACCGCGCTGCTGACGGTACTGGCCGACGGCGACGATCTGGTCTCCGACCCGGTGGTCGATACCGCGCGCGGAGTCCTCGACGGCCACATCCTGCTCGATCGCTCGATTGCCGCGCGTGGCCGGTTTCCCGCGATCGACATCAGCCAGTCGCTAAGCCGCACCATGGCCGACTGCGTGGAACCGGCCCACATCGCCGCCGCCGCGCGGTTCCGGCGCGATCTCGGCCTCGTCGAACAGAACCGCGATCTGGTGGCGATCGGCGCATACTGTCGCGGGCAGGATGCCGCGCTAGACCGCGCGCTGGACGGGGCGGCAGGCCTTGAGGCCTTTCTTGCCCAGGACCAGCACGCAAGCATCGGCTTCGACGATGCGAAGGCGGCCCTGCTGTCGGGCTGGGGTGCTGCATGACCGCTGCGCGCCGCAAACTCGGCCGGCTCAGGCGGATTGCCGCAATCCGCGAAAGCCAGTTGCTTGCCGCCGACCGCCTGCTGGCTGCAACTGCTGCCGCAGCGACTGCCGCCAGCGCCCGCGCCGAGCATGTGCGTGCGCTGGCGCTGTCGTCGGTCGCGCCTGCCGATACCGCCAGCGGCGCCGCGCTGAAGGGCGCGGCCATGCTGCGCGGCCTGCTGCATCAGGCGCACGAAGCAGCAACGGCCCACGCCGCCAGCCGCCGCAATGCACAGGATCAGGCGGCAAACGCGCGCCATACCGCCGAACATGCCCGCTCGCGCGCATCCGACGATGCCGCGCGGATCACACGCCTCGTTGCCGACGATGCCGAGCAACGCGACCGCGACGATCGGCCCGCGCCCCTGCCCAGGGAGAAGCCATGACTGCCACGCCGATCGCCATCGCGGTTCCGCCGTCCAGGGCGCCCCGTGCCGCCGCCGGAACAGCGGCTGGCATCGACCCGTTCATCCTGCCGGATCTGCCCGTCGCAGCCACGCCCGAGGCCCCGACCAGCGACGCGCCGCCAGCCGACAACGCCGAGGACGGGAGTGCCGCCGACGCCGGACACCCCGGCATCGATACGGCGATCGCTTTGGCAACGATGCCCATCGCCCCACCGTTGCCGGAAGCCGCGCCGCCATCGCCTGCCGCATCCTTGCACGAAATGCAGCAGGCTGCGGCAGCCACCCGGCCAGCCGGCGAACAGGCCCTGCCTGCCGCTGCGCCAACCCTGCTTCCGGCGGGCAGCGCCGCCGGGCAACCCGCGCCCGAAACACGCACCCCTGCCGCGCCGCCAGCAGCCACCACCAGCGAATCGGCGCCGGAACCGGCAGGCGCCACCGACATGCCGCGCCCGGCCACGGCCACGCAGTGGGGCGGCCAGAGCAGCCCGAGCAGTGACAGCGGCGGCAGCGGCGGCCAAAGCCCGCAATCACCGCCATTCCGGATCGAACTTGCACCGCCGCCATCGGCCGCGACCGGCAGCACCGCCCCGCCGCCGTCAGCCGTTCCCGCAAGCACCGCAACGACGCCCGCACACCCACCCGCCGAGCAGCAGGTGCAGCCACGCGCCGAGGCCCCCGCAACCCCGGACATCACCGTCCGGTCGGCGACGGACCGGCTGATCGACGTGACCATCGCCGTCAGCACCGACGAAAGCCGGCAGCGGCTGGATGCTGCACGCCCTGAGCTGGCGCACGCGCTCGCCGAACTTGGCACCAAAGTGGAGGCAATCCGCGTGGAGCTTCGCACCGGAACAGTTGCAGAACAGTCGAACAGCCCATCCACTGGGAAAGAAGCCCGCGACCAGGAGCAGCCCCAGGCACGAAGCGGGCCAGACGGGGGAGCATCAGATGAACGCAGGCAAACCAGCCGCAACACGACCGCCGAACGGGAAGCACGACTGCTGCGCGTCAGGCCCGCGTCCCGGCAACATGGCGCACCCGGACTGCCCGGCAGCACCCGCCGGATCGACCTCTACGCCTGACATCTCTGCAAAGGCCCGCCCGCATGGTTGACACACCCGCCGCCGTCACGCTCGGCGCCCCGCCCCGCCCCGGCCTGCTGAAGCGTCTGCTGCTGCCCCTGCTGCTGGTGCTTGGCGGCGCTGCGGCCGGCGTCGGCGGCGCGCTTTCAGTGCCGAAACTGCTGCCGCAGCCGGCCGATGCGCCGAAGCCCGCCCCCAAAGTCGCCCCACTCGAATATGTCGAGATCGAGAACAGCTTTACCGCCAACCTGAAGGACACCGGCCGCTTCGCACAGGTGAAGATCGCCGTCTCGACGCAGGGCGGCCAGCCGGTGGTCGAAGCGGTGAAGCGTCACAACATCGCGATTGTGGCGGCGGTGCTGGCGATCCTTGCCGATACCGGCGAAGCGGAGCTGACCTCGACCGGCGGGCGCGATGCGCTTGCCCGGCGCATGCGGCTCGCCATCAACGACGTCCTCCAGCGCAAGAGCGGGATCGCAGGCGTCGACGACGTGTTCCTGACCAGCTTTGTGCTGCAATAGCCACATGCCGCGCGCCCACATCTGGCCGGAAGCCACCCCGCCCGACAACCGGCCCGAAGCTGCGTCCGGCACCGTGTCCGACGCCGCATTTGCCGATTTCGAAACCCTCGCCGCGACGCTCGGGCCGGAACTCACGCGCCTGTTCGGCCTGCGCACGAGCGTCCGGCAACGTCCACCGGGGGCAGCGGGCGCGCCGCTGCCGCTGCTGCTGCTTGCCGGAAAGGTCAGCCTTGTTTCCCGCAACGCGTCGCCACCCAACACCGGCCAGCAACAGACGGCGGAACTGCTGGTCGCCGCGCCGGACATCGACCGATTGCTGAACCTGCTGTTCGGCGGACGACCCGACCCGGCTGCGGCGGCTGCCGTCAGGCTTCCGCCGAACAGCGGTTCCTGGGCGGTGCTGGCGCAGTTTCTGGGGCAGGCGGTTTCACGCGCGCTCGGGGCATCCGGAACCCCGGCCCGCGTCGCCGATGCGCCCCCCGCTGCGATGGCGATCGCGCAGGCTC
>NZ_DBNHFX010000101.1:0-1695 GCF_057137845.1 Sandaracinobacteroides sp.
AAGTGGCGGAGCGGGTGGGATTCGAACCCACGATACGGTTTTGCCGTATACACACTTTCCAGGCGTGCGCCTTCGACCACTCGGCCACCGCTCCGGCTCAAGGCGGCGCCCCTAGCAGGCGGTGAGGGTTGTTGACAAGGCGGGGCGATGCAGCTTTGCCATCATGCATGTTCTCCACTGCAAAAACCGTGGCTGCGGCCATTGCGCAGTCGATCGCTGCCGCTGGGATCCGTCATGCCTTTGCCGTGCCCGGCGAATCCTATCTGCCGCTGTTGGATGCGATGCGCGATGTCGATGTCCGGCTTGTCACCTGCCGTCATGAGGCAGCCGCTGCCAACATGGCGGAAGCCGCCGCCAAGCTGACCGGGTTGCCCGGCGTCGCCATGGTTACCCGTGGGCCGGGCGCAACACATGCCGCAATCGGCCTGCACACCGCGCAGCAGGATTCGACGCCGATGCTGCTGCTGGTCGGGCAGGTGGGCGACGACATGATCGGCCGCGAGGCGTTTCAGGAAGTCGACTACAGCCGTTTCTTCGGCAGCATTGCCAAGCAGGTGATCACCCTGCGTGATGCTGCCCGCACCGCCGAGCAGATGGCCGCAGCCTTTGCCATCGCCGCTTCCGGCCGGCCCGGCCCGGTGGTTGTGGTGTTGCCAGACGACAAGCTGATGCAGGAGGCGGACTGCACGGCAGTCGCGCCCGCAGCGCTGACGCCCGCAGCCCCGTCGGCTGAAGCGTTGTCGCAGATCGGCGCCTTGCTGGAAGCTGCCGAGCGCCCGGTGCTGTTGCTGGGCGGCCCGCTCTGGTCGGCCGAGGACAATGCCCTTGCCCAGCAGGCCGCCGAACGCCTTGGCCTGCCAGTCGTGACCAGTTGGCGGCGCAAGGATCGCTTCGACAACGCCCATCCGCACTATGCCGGCGAACTGGGGCTGGGCGCCAATCCGGCACTGGTCGAGGCGGTTCGTTCATCCGACCTGCTGCTGGTGGTCGGCGCCCGGCTGACCGAAAACGCGACCCTTGGCTATGACCTGTTCGACCAGCATTTCGCAAGCCGGGCGCTGGTGCATATCTGCGCCGATCCCGATGCGCTTCGCCGCTGCTGGCAGCCGCGCCTTGCGGTGCAGGCGAATGCCGGGCTTGCGCTGCGGGCGCTGGCGGGTCTTGCGGCCCGCAGCCGCAGCGACTGGGTGGCGTCGCTTTCGCGCATGCATCATGCGTGGGTTCAGCCGACTTCCGTGCAATCGGGCGTGAACCCGGCGGACGTTATCCGCACCTTGTCTGCGGTGCTGCCGGCCGACACCATCTATTGCAATGGCGCAGGCAATTTCGCTGCATGGCTGCATCGGTTCCACCTGCATCGACGGGCGCACACGCAGCTTGCGCCAACGTCTGGCGCGATGGGCTATGGCGTGCCGGCGGGGATCGCGGCCTCGATCCTGCATCCGGACCGGCAGGTGGTGGTCGTTGCCGGCGACGGTGATTTCCTGATGTCGGGGCAGGAACTTGCAACCGCAATCCACGAAGGCGCGACGCCGCTGTTCGTAGTAATGGACAACGGCCAGTTCGGCACGATCCGCATGCATCAGGCGCGCGATTTTCCGGGCCGCCCCAGCGCGACGGGGCTGACCAACCCGGATTTCGCAGCGTTCGCCCGCAGTTTCGGGCTGGAGGCCGAAACCGTTGACGAAACCGAGG
>NZ_DBNHFX010000102.1:0-7479 GCF_057137845.1 Sandaracinobacteroides sp.
TGCTCGACACCGGCATCTGGGACTTCTTCCACCGCGAGGGCGGCACCTCGGCGGCGGGCGTCCCCTATTCCTACGAACTGCTCGACCGCACCGGCTTCTGGGACCGCGATCTGCCGACACTGCGCACACTGACGCAGGCAGGCGGCCGGCTGCCCGCACAAACCGCCGAACGCGTCGGCCGGTGGGCGCAGGCGCGCGGCGTCCGCTTCTTCATCATGTACGGCCAGACCGAGGCCACCGCGCGCATGGCGTATCTGCCGCCCGAACGTCTGGCCGACGCACCCGACTGCATCGGCATCGCCATCCCCGGCGGCACCCTGGCGCTGCAAGGCGGCAACGGCCCGATCACCGCACCCGACACCGAAGGCGAACTGGTCTATCGCGGGCCGAATATCATGATGGGCTACGCAACCGGCCGCGAGGGCCTTTCCGGCGGCCCAGAAATCGAGGCGCTCGGCACCGGCGATCTGGCGATCCGGCGGGCCGACGGGCTGTTCCGCATCACCGGCCGCGCCAGCCGCATGGCCAAGCCGTTCGGCCTGCGCGTCTCGTTCGACGAGATCGAGCGGCAACTGGCCGAACGCGGCCTGTCGGCGGCCGTCACCGGCACCGACGACTTGATTTCCGTGACCATCGCCGGGGCCGTGCCGCCCGGCCTTGCCGCCGGTCTGGCGCAGCAGATGAAGTTGCCGGAAAGCCTGTTCGATGTGGCTGCACTTGATGAACTGCCGCACCTCGCCAACGGCAAGACCGATTATCGCGCGCTTCTGGCCGCAGCAAACGGGCGGCGACAGCAGGCCGCAAACCACGCCGATAGCGGTGAAAGCCCGGTCGCCGCCGCATTCCGCCGCGCCTTCCCCGGACGCCGGCACGACCGCCATGCCAGCTTCACCACGCTCGGCGGCGACAGTCTGGGCTATGTGCAGATTTCGATGGCGCTGGAGGACGCGCTTGGCGATCTGCCCGACGGCTGGGAATCCCTGACCATCGCCGAACTTGAGGCGCTGGCCCGCGCGCCAAACAGACCGCGTGTCCGCCTGCCCCGCATCGACAGCGAAATGCTGCTGCGGGCGATCGCGCTGGTTGCCGTCATCGTCAACCACGCCAGCGACTATCCGGTGGGCGGCGGCTCGGATCTGCTGATGCTTCTCGCCGGCTATTCGCTGGCGCGTTTCCAGTCAGACAGGCTGTTCGCCGGGCACGGATGGACCGTGGTGCGCGACTATTTCATCCGCATCATGCTGCCGTATCTGGCGATACTTGCGCTGTATTCAGTGTTGCGCAAGCCGGTGTCGATGTGGAATTTCCTGCTTGTCGGCAATTATTTCCCGTCGCCTGGCGGGTTCCTTACACCATTCTGGTTTCTGGAAGCGCTGTTCCAGCTCTATCTGCTGACGGCGCTGTTGTGCCTGATCCCCGCAGTGCGGGCGGCAGGCCGCGATCACCCGTTCCGGCTCGGGCTGGGCTTCGTCGGGCTGGCATTCGTCGTCAAGTTCGCCGCGCTCATCGCCTATCCGGAAATCTGCGATGGGCTGGTGAACCGCACCGGCGATGCCTCGCTGGCGTTGTTCGCCGTCGGCTGGCTGATCTGGTTCGCGCGAACGCACGAACGCAAATGCATCGCGGCGGTGGTGGCGCTGCTGCTGGCGCTGCTGACGGCCGGTCTGGTTCCGGAGCTTGCTGTCTGGCCGAACCACAACCCGCTGGTCGGGCAGACGCGCGCCTTGTGGCTGCTGGCGGGCGCGTCGACGCTGCTGTTCCTGCCCCGGCTGCCGCTGCCCGATCTGCTGCGCGCGGCAGTCGCCCGGGTGTCGGGCGCTGGCTATCACATCTATCTGTCGCACGGCGTCATCATCTATATTGCGCTGAACATCTTTCCCGGCGCGCCGCTGATCGTGACGATCGTCAGCGCGATCCTGTCGGGCATTGCGCTGAACGCCGTGATCGCGCTGATCGGCCGGCGGTTAGGTAACAGAGCTTTACCCGATCGGGCTTGACTCGGCGCGCCCCTTCCTCATGCTGAAGGTTCGGGGGCGGAACTGCCTATGAATGCATCGTTGCAACCCTTCTGGTCGGCAGTGTCGGCGCTTGCGCCGCGCACGGGCTTGCCTGCATGAATGCCCACGCGCCAGCCGAACCGCGTGTGCGGCCCGGCGATCGCCCGCCGCCGCCCGGCCTTGGCACCATGCCGCTTTCACCGGAAGAGGAACGCTATGTGCTGGCCGAGCGGCTGACGCCGCAGGTCTATACCATCCCCCGGCTGACACGGATCCAAGGCGCGCTCGATGCCGACCGCATGGCGGCGGCGGTCGATGCGCTGATCGCCCGCCACGCGGCGCTTCGCACCGGCTTTGCCGCCGATCCTGCGGGTCGGTTCGAAAAATATGTCGTGTCCGACAACCCGGCGCGGCTGGAAATCATCGATCTTCCCGGCGCCACGCTAAACGATGTGAACGCGTGGCTGCGCCCCGTTCTGATGGCCAAGCCCGATCTCGGCCCGGCCTCGCTCGGCCGCTATCATCTGGTCCGCGTTCAGCCGGATCTGCACTATTTCAGTTTTTCCAACCACCACAGCATCTCGGACGGCCAGTCCGCCCGCATCGCACTCGAGGAAATCTTCACCCACTATCAGGGGTTGCCGCTGCCAGCCGCCGGCCCGCCCCCGCACGAGGTGTTTGCCGCCGACTGGGCGTCGACCGAGCCGTGCCTGTCGCAACTGGCGTGGTGGGACCGGCAGTTGAAAGACGCGCCGGAACAGGCGGGCCTGCCGCCCGACCTCGACGCGCCCGACAGCCCCGGAATGTCCGCCATCGACCGGCCGCTGTCCGCCGGGGCCGCGCACGCCATGGCGCAAGGTGCCGCAGCGCTTGAAGTGTCCGAATTCACCATCGCCTATGCCGTGACGCTGGTGCTGCTGGGGCGGCTTTCCGGCACGACCGATGTGCTCAGCACGTTCCAGTCGAACGGCCGGCGCAGCCTTCCCACGGCTGCACGCTCGATCGGCGCCTATTCCAACGCGCTGATCGTGCGCGCGCCGGTCGATCCCCGGCAAAGCTTCGCCGCCTTCGCCCGCCAGTTGGCCGGAACGATCCGGCAGTCGACCGCGAACGAACTGCTTCCCTATCACCATGTGATCGCCCGGACCGGCGTTCACCCGCGCTTTGGCGTCAACTGGTTTCCGGCACCGCCCGCGATCGACGTTCCGGGCCTCGTCCTGTCCGACGCCAGCCATGATCTGCGCGAAAGCGATTTCCAGTTGAACTTCCGCTTCCTGCGCGCCGGAACCGACCGGCGGCTGGTGCTGTTCTTCCGCCCGCGCGAACTTTCACATCGGCGGATCGAACATCTGATCGCCCAATATGATGCGCTGGCGCAGGCGCTGCTCGCCCGCCCGGATGAAGCGATTGAAAAAACCCGTCTGATCGCGTTGCAACCGCTGCCGCCTTCCCCCGAAGCCGCCGGGGCGGACGCACCGGCCGCCGCCATCACCGCCGCCTTCCTGTCGCGAGTCAGGGCTGCGCCCAAAGCACCGGCGCTGGTGTCGGCCGATGCCTCGCTTTCCTATGCGGCGCTTGCGGCGCGGGCAGGGGGCGCCGCCGCCGACATTGCCGGGGCAGGCGTTCCGGCAGGCGCACGGGTTGCGATTCTTGCCCGGCGCAATGCGGCTGTCGTCAGCAACCTGCTGGGGGTGTCGGCCAGGGGTTGCGTATTCATCATCCTCGACAGCGCTTATCCCGACGCCCGCCTGTCAAAGCTGCTGCACGAAGCAAAACCGCATGCACTGGTGGTTTCGGCGGCCGACGGCCTGACGGCGCGGGCACGCGCACTGGCGCAGCAGGCGCAGATCCCGCTCGTCGAAACCGATCCCGAACGCGAAGCCCCGCTTGTGGCGGCCGCCGTCGATCCGGCGCAGCCTGCCTATATCCTGTTCACCTCGGGCACCACCGGCGAACCGCGCGGCATCGCGGTTTCGCACCAGCCGCTGGTGCATTTCGTCCGCTGGCAGGCGCGCCGCTTCGCCATCGGCCCGCAAGACCGGGTGACCATGCTGTCGGGCCTCGGCCACGATCCGCTGCTGCGCGATATCTTCACCACGCTGTCGTCCGGCGCGACGCTGCTGGTGCCTTCGCAGGACGACATCCTGTCGCCCGGCCGCCTCTCGCGCTGGATCGAGGCAACCCGCCCCGGCATCTGCCACCTGACGCCGCCACTTGGCGAAGTGATGCTGGCCGGTGCGCCGCAGGACGCGCTGGCGTCGCTCAGGCTGTTGTTCTGGGGCGGCGACATGCTTCGCCCCGCCCTCGTTGATCGGATGCGGGCGGCAGCGCCCGGCGCCGCCCAGGTCAATTTCTATGGCGCAACCGAAACGCCGCAGGCCGTCGCCTTCTTCGCCCTCGACGAACAGCCGCCGACCGGCCAGGTGCGCGCCGTGCCGATCGGCTGGGGCAGCGAAGGCAATGTGGTGCAGGTCGTCGATGCCGGGGGTGCGCCGCTGGGCGCCTACGAACCCGGCGAAGTAGAGGTGTGCGCCCGCCTGCCCGCACTGGGAGCGATCGAAGCAGGCGTCGCCGTCGCGCCGCCCGGCGATGAACCCCGGCATTATATGACGGGCGATCGCGGCTTCCACCTGCCCGACGGCGCGATCCAGCTCGTCGGGCGCGCCGACGATCAGGTGAAGATCCGTGGCTACCGGATCGAGCCATCAGAAGTCGCGGCCGCGCTCGAGGCGCACCCCGCAGTCGCCAGCGCCATGGTGCTGGCCGACGACGACGGCAATCGCCGGCGGCTGGTCGCCTTCACCGTAGATACGCTGGATGAGCCGGGCCGGGCAACGGCATTGGCGGCGTTCGCGGCCGGCCGGCTGCCCGCCTATATGGTGCCCGAGCTGTTCATCACTCTCGACCATGTGCCGCTGCTTCCCAACGGCAAGCTCGATCGGGCAGCCCTTCGCGCCCGCATCGCCGCGCATGATGCGGGCCGCCCCGGCCCGGCCATGTCGCCGCCGACCGACGCCGAGCAGCAGTTGATCGACGCCTGGCAGCGCGTTCTCGGCCGCTCCGACATCACCGCAGACGACAGTCTGGTTTCGCTGGGCGGCGATTCCTTGAGCTATGTGAACCTCTATCTTGCAACCGAGGACGTGCTTGGCGCGGTGCCGGATGGCTGGCAGGTGATGGGCGTGCGCCAGCTTTGCGCGCAGCATCTGCGCCCCGGCCGCTTCTGGCGTCCGGTCGATTCCTCGATGCTGACGCGCGCGATCGCGATCCTGATCGTGCTTGCAGAACATCTGGCGCTGATCCCCTATGTGGCGGGCGCGACCACGGCGCTGTTCCTCGTCACCGGCTATCTGTTCGGCGGCCTGCAACTGACGACGGCCTTCCACCGCCGCAGCGTCGCGCCGCTGGTGCGGATGATGGCGAACCTGCTGATCCCGGTGCTGGGGTTTTCGGTGCTGCTGTATCTGGTGAAATCCGCGACGGGGCGCGATCCGCACATCTCGATCCTCACGCTCACCGGCAACTTCTTCGATTATCGCAACCCCGATACCGGCGGGCGCGAATTCTACCTCTGGTATGTCCATGCCATGGTGCAGATCCTGTATGCCGTGCTGGTGGCGACCTGGCTCGCGCTCAGGTTCGGTAGGCCCGGCCTCGACCCATGGCGCTTTTCGATGTCGCTGTTCCTTGTCGGCGTCGTGTTCCGGTTCGCGCTGCCGCTGGTGCTGCTGCCGGGCTTTGCCACCGAGGGTGCGCCGCTGCTTTCGATCTGGTCCTATCTTCCGACCACCCATTTTCCGACGGTGATGCTTGGCGTGCTGGTGGCGCTTGCCGATTCGCAGGCCCGGCGACGGATGCTGGCGTTCGTCGTCGTCGCCTATGGGGTGGCGCAGTTGCAGTTCTTCCCCGGCTGGGGCGGAATATACACGCTGTGCTTCGGACTGCTGCTGCTGTTCGTGCGGCGGGTGCCGCTGCCGCGCATGATGTCGGCTGTGCTGCTGCCGGTTTCGGGGGCGTCGCTGTTCCTGTATCTCACGCATTTCCAGTTCGCGGCACTGCTGCAACGGGCGGGAATCCAGCTGCCGGCGCTGCATGTGCTGGCGGCGGTCGCCGGCGGCATCCTGCTGTGGCGGCTGTATTCCTGGCTGGCGGCGCAGGCGATGGGCAGGCTCCGCCGCTACATCGCCGACGCCGACGATCCGGCCTTTCCGGCGGCAGTCTGACGCGGGCATCGGCTTGCCATTCCGGCCCTGCTGCCGCATGGGGCAGGCATGGCTGAACCCTATCTGATCGAAGGCCGCACCGGGCCGTTTGAAGTCGTCCTTGGCCTCGAAGTGCATGCGCAGGTGGTCTCGCGCTCGAAGCTGTTTTCGGGCGCCTCGACCACTTTTGGCGGCGAACCGAACAGCCAGGTCAGTCTGGTCGATGCGGCAATGCCCGGCATGCTGCCGGTGCTGAACGGCGAATGCGTGCGCCAGGCCGTGCGCACGGGGCTGGCGCTGGGCGCGCAGATCAACAAATGGTCGCGGTTCGACCGCAAGAATTACTTCTACGCCGATCTGCCGCAGGGCTACCAGATCTCGCAGTTCCAGCATCCGGTGGTCGGCGAAGGCGCGCTGGAAATCGAAACCGGCGAAGGCGAACGCCGCACCGTCGGCATCGAGCGGATCCACCTCGAACAGGATGCCGGCAAATCCGTCCACGACCTGTCGCCGACTGCCTCCTACGTCGATCTCAATCGTTCGGGCGTCGCCCTGATGGAGATCGTTTCGAAGCCGGACATGCGCTCTCCGGCCGAGGCAGGCGCCTATGTGACTGCGTTGCGGCAGATCCTGCGCGCCGTCGGCAGTTGCGACGGCAACATGCAGGAAGGTTCGATGCGCGCCGACGTCAACGTCTCGGTGCGCCGCCCCGGCGAAGGCCTTGGCACCCGCTGCGAAATCAAGAACGTCAATTCGATCCGCTTCATCCAGCAGGCGATCGCCTATGAAGCCCGACGTCAGGTCGAGATCATCGAGGATGGCGGCGCCATCACGCAGGAAACCCGGCTGTTCGATCCCGATCGCGGCGAAACCCGCTCGCTGCGCTCGAAAGAGGACGCGCACGACTACCGCTATTTCCCCGAGCCGGACCTGCTGCCGCTGGAGCTGACCGAGGATTTCATCGCCGAATGCCGCGCCAGCCTGCCCGAACTGCCGGCCGCGCGTCGCAGCCGCTATGAAGCCGACCTCGGGCTGTCGGCCTATCTTGCCGGCGTGCTGACCGCCGATACCGACATTTCCGACTGGTTCGAAGCGCTGATCGCCGATACCTCCAGACGGCAGGGGACGACCGCACGGGCCGTTGCCGAAAAATCCGCCAACTGGATGACGGGCGAACTGTTTGCGGCGCTGAACAGGCTTGGCCTCGAAGTGGCCGAAAGCCCGGTGACGCCAGCGCAGGGCGGCGAACTGCTGGCGCTGCTCGCCGACGGCACGCTTTC
>NZ_DBNHFX010000103.1:0-3680 GCF_057137845.1 Sandaracinobacteroides sp.
CGACCAGGCGGCGCTGGGTCAGGATGTGGCGCTCGCGGTCGTTCAGCGTCAGCAGCGCCGCTGACAGCAGTTCGTGGCGGATACCGGCTGCTTCCCGTTCGGCGACGATCACGTCCTGTCCGGGGCCTTCGTCGGCCAGCCAGTCCTGCCATTCGCCTTCGCCGTCTTCGCGCAGCGGCGCGTTCAGGCTGGTGTCGCCGCCCTTGGCCCTGCGGCGGTTCATCTGCACCACATCGTCTTCGGGAACGCCAAGATCGGTTGCGATCTTCTTCACGTCGTCGGGGTGCAGGTCGCCTTCCTCGATTGCGGCAAGCTTGCCCTTCATGCGCCGCAGGTTGAAGAACAGTTTTTTCTGCGCGGCGGTCGTGCCGATCTTCACCAGCGACCACGAGCGCAGGATATATTCCTGAATCGACGCCTTGATCCACCACATGGCATAGGTTGCCAGCCGGAACCCGCGCTCCGGCTCGAACTTTTTCACACCCTGCATCAGGCCGATGTTCCCTTCCGAGATCAGCTCGGAGACGGGAAGGCCATAGCCGCGATAGCCCATGGCGATCTTGGCGACGAGCCGCAGGTGCGAAGTGACCAGCCTTGTCGCTGCTTCAGGATCCTGATGCTCCTGCCAGCGCCTTGCCAGCATATATTCCTCCTCGGGCGCCAGCAGCGGGAACTTGCGGATCTCGGACAGATACCGGTTCATGCTGGCGTCGGGGCCAAGGGCGGGGATGCTGGCGGGAAGGTTGCTGCGGTTCATGCGGATCTCCTGCCCTCAATGTTCTTCGAGAGCGATTAGCAGTTGCTGAATGTCTTCCGGCGCCGGGCTTTCAAAGGCAAGGTCGGCGCCGGTCAGCGGGTGCTGGAAGCCAAGCGCGGTTGCGTGCAGGGCCTGCCGGTGAAAGCCCAGCCGCCGGCAGATATCCGCCAGGCGGCCCTGCCCGTAGAACGGGTCGCCCAGCAGCGGATGGCCGATCGATGCCATATGCACCCTGACCTGATGCGTCCGCCCGGTTTCCAGCCGGCATTCGACCAGCGACGCCTTCGCAAACGCCCTGAGCATCCGGTAGTGCGTCACCGCGTGACGGCCGCGCGGCGGCTGGACAACGGTGATCTTCTGCCGGTTCTGTTCGGACCGCGCGAGATTGGCCTCGATCCGGCCCGCGGGCGGGGTGGGGATTCCGGCGACGACCGCCAGATAGCGGCGCCCGATTATGTGCTTCTGGAATTGCGCCGCCAGCCCGGCATGGGCACGGTCGGTCTTGGCGACGACCAGCAGGCCCGACGTGTCCTTGTCGATGCGGTGAACGATGCCGGGCCTCGCCACGCCGCCGATCCCCGAAAGCCGCCCCCGGCAATGGTGCAGCAGCGCATTCACCAGCGTGCCATCGAGGTTCCCGGCAGCCGGATGGACGACGAGGCCCGCCGGCTTGTCCACGACCAGCAGATGTTCGTCCTCGAACATGATGTCGATCGGGATGTCCTGGCCCTGCGCTTCGGCGGGGCGGGGCGCCGGCACCAGCACCACGACCTGTTCGCCGCCCTTCATCTTGCGGGCGGGATCACGCTCTGGCAGGCCGTCCACTTCGACGGCGCCCGACGCGACCAGCGCCTTCAGCCGTTCACGGGAAAGAGTCGGGATGACGGCCGCCAGCGCGCGGTCGAGCCGCCATCCGGCCGCCCCGGCCAGCAGCGCCGCATCATGACGCACAGCGGCATCTTGCGTGTGGTTGTTGCTTCCCCCATTCATTGCTGGTGCATGTTGGAATTCCTGAAGCGCATTCAAGCCCCGTGCGCGTTCTGCCAAGCGCCCATGCAGCGATGCTGGCCGCTGCTGCTGCTGCGGCGCCCGACGAAGCCTGCGGCCTGCTGTTCGGCAGGTATGGCGTGATCGAGGAAGCAAGCCTTGCCCCAAACATCGCCGCCAACCGCCGTACGCGCTTTGAAATCGACCCGGCTGCATTGTTCGACGCCCACCGCCGCCACCGCGAGGGCAGGGCGCAACTGCTCGGCTGCTGGCATTCGCACCCCGAAGGCCCCGCCGTGCCCAGCCGTCATGACCGGGCAGGGGTCGGCGATATGGGGTGGCTTTGGCTGATCGTGGCGCATGGCGGCATTCATGGCTTTCGGCCCACCGCGACCGGCTTCGACGCGGTTGCGCTTGTTGTTGCGGCCAAGTAACCCTCGGCTTCTATGGCGCAAGGCGAAATCCTCTGGTTCGATGCGGGGCGCGGCTTCGGCTTCATCCGCCCCGACATGGGGCCACGGGATGTGTTCCTGCACGCATCGGCACTGGCCGAGGCTGCGGTCGATGCGCTGCCGACCGGAACACGTGTCGAATTCGAACTGGTGCAGACCGGCGACGGACGGCTGATCGCCCAGCGCGTGCTGCCGCTGGCGCCGCCGCAAAGCCGGGCGCCCGCCGGACGGCGCTGAGGGATCAGCGAACGTTCGTCAGTGGTTCGGCTCGGCCATCAGTTCGATCAGCACGCCGCCCATGTCTTTCGGGTGGACGAAGATCACCGGAACGCCATGCGCGCCGATCCGTGGTTCACCGCCGCGCAGCACGGTGGCGCCTTTCGATACCATGAAGTCGCGCGCGGCGATGATGTCGGGCACTTCAAAGCAGACATGGTGCTGCCCGCCCTTGGGGTTTTTCGCCAGAAAGGCGTTGACCGGGCTGTCGGCGCCCAAGGGCTCGATCAGTTCGATCTGGCTGTTCGGCAGATCGACGAAACACACCCTGACGCCTTGCGCAGGCAGGTCGAACGGCTCGCCGATCCGGGTTGCGCCCAGCATGTCGCGATAGAGCGCGATGCTGTCCGGGATCGACGGCGTGGCAACGCCGACATGGTTCAGTTTGCCGATCTTCATACTGCCTGCTCCCATTGCATCGCATCACGCACGTCAGCCCGCCGGGGGCTGCCGCCCTCAGAACGGCACGTCGTCGTCCATGTTGTCGTGGATCGGCGCCTGCCTGCTGCCATAGCCGCTTTCGGCCTGCCCGCGTGCAGGTGACGACCCGCCGTAATCCTGCCCGCCGCTGCCGTAGTCGCTGCCGCCACCGCCGCCTTCACGGCGATCGAGCAGCGTCAGTTCGCCACGGAACCGGCCGACATAGACTTCGGTGGTGTAGCGGTCGTTGCCGTCGCGGTCCTGCCATTTGCGGGTGCGCAGCTGGCCTTCGACGTAGATTTTCGAGCCCTTGCGCAGATATTGTTCGACGACGCGGATCAGATTGTCGTTGTCGATGACGACCGAATGCCACTCGGTGCGTTCGCGGCGCTCGTTCGTGGTGCGGTCCGTCCAGCTTTCCGACGTGGCCAGACGCAGGTTGGCGATGCGGCCACCGCTCGAAAAGCTTTTCACTTCCGGGTCCGCGCCCAGATTGCCGACCAGAATCACCTTGTTCACACTGCCCGCCATGGGCGTCTCTCCCGTCTTGAGTTGGCGACTGCGATAGGCCACCGAACGACGGACAGGCAAGCGTCACATGGCGGTCGGGCGGATTCCGCTGTGGACAGTATCCCGCCGGTCAGCGCCCCCCCCGGTCAGCGCCCGGCGATCGTCGTCCGGTGCAGCAGCCGGTGATGGCCTTCATAGCCGCCGGTCGCGGCATGCAGGACAGAACGGTTGTCCCACATCACCAGCATTCCGGGCTGCCACTGGTGGCGATAGCGGAA
>NZ_DBNHFX010000104.1:0-15454 GCF_057137845.1 Sandaracinobacteroides sp.
AAGACGACAAGCCGATCACCTATCAGATCGTCGGCGAACTGGAGGCGGACGCAAAGCGCGGCCGCATCAGCTATAATTCCCCCGTCGGGCGGGCGCTGATCGGCCGCCTCAGGGGCGAGGAAGTCGAAGTGGTCACGCCGTCGGGCGACCGCAGCTACCTCATCGACCTGGTCGAGTTCCGCTGAGGCCCGGCCGGGTGGCCGAGCGATCCCTTTCGCCTCCGGCGGCCTGGGTGACGCGGGTGATCCTGATCGCTTGCGTGGCGATCCAGTTGCTGGTGCTGCTGCTGGGACCGGCGTTCGGTCGCTGGCTGTTGCAGGCGGGGGGCCTGATCCCGGCGCGCATCACCGGCGACGTGATCGGTCTCGACGGGCCGGTGCCGCCGTCGCTGACGCTGATTACCCACATGTTCCTGCATGGCGGGCTGGCGCATCTGGCGATGAACATGGTGTTCCTGGCCTGGGTCGGCCGACAGGTCGAGTGGGCGCTTGGGTCGTGGCGGCTGCTGCTGCTGTTTCTGGCGGGCGGCGTCGCCGGCGGGCTGTTGCAGGTGATGATGTCGCCTGCGTCGCTGGTGCCGGTCGTCGGTGCGTCGGGCGCGATTTCGGCGGTTTTTGCTACCTATGCGCTGCTGTTTGCGCAATCTGGCGAACATCCGGCCCGTTTTCTGGGTATCGCGGTATCGGCGGAAACCGTTCGCGCGCTGCGCTATGCGTCGCTCTGGGTCGGGTTGCAGTTGCTGACGGCGGTTGCCTTCAATCTGCCGGGCAGCGGCGGCATCGCCATCTGGAGCCACATCGGCGGCTTCCTTGTGGGGCTGCTGTTCGGCTTGCCGCACATCCGGCATTTCCGCCCCGGTAGCTTTCGCGACTGAAAACAGCCGAACGAAAAAGCCCCGCCCCCCTGTGCCGGGGGGCGGGGCTTTTCGTCGGCCGGTCGCGGCCGTTCTTACTTGCCCATCGCCTTGTCGAGGTTGTCGACGATCGCCTGGAAGAACATCTCGGTCGTCAGCCAGGCCTGGTCCGGCCCGATCAGCAGCGCCAGATCCTTGGTCATCTTGCCTTCCTCGACCGTCTCGACGCAGACGCGTTCCAGCGTTTCGGCAAAGCGGATCACTTCAGGTGTGTCGTCCAGCTTGCCGCGATGCTTCAGGCCGCCCGTCCAGGCGAAGATCGAAGCGATCGGGTTGGTGCTGGTCTGCTGGCCCTTCTGGTGCTGGCGGTAGTGGCGGGTCACGGTGCCGTGCGCCGCTTCCGCTTCGACGGTGTTGCCGTCCGGCGTCATCAGCACCGACGTCATCAGGCCCAGCGATCCGAAGCCCTGCGCCACCATGTCGGACTGCACGTCGCCGTCATAATTCTTGCAGGCCCAGATGAACTTGCCGCTCCACTTCAGGGCCGAGGCGACGAGATCGTCGATCAGGCGGTGTTCGTAAACGATGTCGGCCTTCTGGAACCGGGCCTTGAACTCGCGGTCGTAGATGTCCTGGAACAGATCCTTGAAGCGGCCGTCATAGGCCTTCAGGATGGTGTTCTTGGTCGACAGATAGACCGGCCACTGCCGCGACAGGCCATAATTCATGCAGGCGCGGGCGAAGTCGCGGATCGAATCGTCGAGGTTGTACATGCCCATCGCCACGCCCGACGACGGGAACGAGAACACCTCGTGTTCGAGTTCCTTGCTGCCGTCCTCGCTCACCCATTTCATGGTCAGCCGGCCGGCGCCGGGCACCAGAAAGTCTGTCGCGCGATATTGGTCGCCGAACGCGTGGCGGCCGACGACGATCGGGTCGGTCCAGCCGGGCACCAGACGCGGCACGTTCGAGATGACGATCGGCTCGCGGAAGACGACGCCGCCGAGAATGTTGCGGATGGTGCCGTTCGGGCTTTTCCACATGCGCTTCAGGCCGAATTCCTCGACCCGGGCTTCGTCAGGGGTGATCGTTGCACACTTCACGCCGACGCCATGTTCCTTGATGGCGTTGGCGGCTTCCACCGTCACCCGGTCGTCGGTGCGGTCCCGCTCCTCGATGCCGAGATCGTAGTAGCGCAGGTCCACGTCGAGATAGGGAAGGATCAGCTTGTCGCGGATCCATGCCCAGATGATTCGGGTCATCTCGTCGCCGTCAAGCTCGACGACTGGTCCCTTCACCTTGATCTTGCTCATGCTACCTCGGGTTTGTCCTGTTGCGTGTCGCCTGCGTCCTTAGGGGCGCGGAAGGAGCGCGGCAAGCGCATCGATACCGTCAATCTGCCTGACGAAGCCGCAGGCACCCTGCGAAAGGAAGCCCTCGGCCTCCAGATGGCCGAGCAGCGCCATGAACGGCGCCCAGAAATCGCCGCTGCCCAGCAGCCACACGGGCTTTGCGTGCAGCCGCAGGTTGCGCCAGCTCAGCACCTCGACCAGCTCGTCGAGGGTGCCAAGCCCGCCCGGCAGCGCCAGCACTGCATCGGCGCGGGCGAACATCAGTTCCTTCCGGGCATGCAGGGTCTGTGTCACGATCATGTTGGTGCATTCCGGCTCGGCGACTTCGAGCTGCCGCAGGAAATGCGGGATGATGCCTTCCACTTCGCCGCCAGCGTGGATCGCTGCCCGGCCGACTTCGCCCATCAGCCCGAGCGAGCCGCCGCCATAGACGAGGCAGACCCCCCGTTCGGCAACAAGCCTGCCGACTGCGGCGGCGAGTTCGGCGTGGTGGTGATCGCGGCCCGCACGCGCGCCGCAAAAGACGAGCAGGCGGCGCACGGGATCGGCATTATCCAGCGGTGCGGGCGAATCGTGCGGATGGCTTTTCATGCACGCCGCACTAGCACGGCTATCACCCTCCAACATTGGGCATTGCAGTCCAAGCCCTGCGAAGGCTAAAGGCCTAGAGAAATTCATATCAGGGACAGCAAATGGGATCGACAACAGAAGCCCACCCTTCCGAGGTGGGGCATGGAGACGACGGTGTGCGCCGTCGTGACTTCATCTATGTCGCAACCGGCGCCTTTGCGGGGGTCGGCGCTGCGGTGACCGCATGGCCGTTCATCAACCAGATGAACCCGTCGGCCGATGTTCTGGCGCTCGCCTCGGTCGAGGTCGACATTTCGTCGATCCAGCCGGGGCAGGCGATCAAGGCGGTCTGGCAGTCGAAGCCGATCTTCATTCGCAACCTGACCGGCAAGGAACAGCAGGAAGCCGATGCGGTTCCGCTGTCGGCGCTGCGCGACCCGCAGACGCTGGAACAGCGGACGCTGGCCGGCCACAAGAACTGGCTGATCAACGTCGGTGTCTGCACACACCTCGGCTGCATTCCGCTGGGTGCGGCCGAAGGCGAAAACCGTGGCGATTACGGCGGCTATTTCTGCCCCTGTCACGGCTCGCACTATGATACCGCCGCCCGCATCCGCAAGGGGCCTGCGCCGCTGAACCTGCTGGTTCCGCCCTACGTCTTCAAGACGCCAACCCTCGTCGAGATTGGATGAACCCATGAGCTTCCCCTGGGCCAATCACTACGAACCCAAGCATCCGCTGATGCAGTGGGTCGACCAGCGCCTGCCGCTGCCGCGCCTCGTCTATAACGCGGTCGGCGCCGGGTATCCGGTGCCGCGCAACATCAACTACTGGTACAACTTCGGCATTCTCGCCGGTGTTGCGCTGGTGGTGCAGTTGCTGACCGGCATCGTGCTGGCGATGCACTATTCCGCGCACACGACGACGGCATTCCTGTCGGTCGAGCACATCATGCGCAACGTCAACTCCGGCTGGCTGCTGCGCTACATGCACGCGAACGGGGCCAGCTTTTTCTTCGTGGTCGTCTATGTCCACATCTTCCGTGGTCTCTATTACGGCAGCTACAAGGCCCCACGAGAGATCGTCTGGATGCTGGGCGTGGTCATCTTCCTGCTGATGATGGCGACGGGGTTCATGGGCTATGTGCTTCCCTGGGGCCAGATGAGCTTCTGGGGCGCGCAGGTGATCACCTCGCTGTTTTCGGCGATACCGGTCGTCGGCGAAGCCATCCGCACGTGGCTCGTCGGCGGTTTCGCGCCCGACAACGCGACGATCACCCGCTTCTTCTCGCTGCACTATCTGCTGCCGTTCGTGATTGTGGGTGTGGTGATCCTGAAGATCTGGGCACTGCACATCCCCGGCTCCACCAACCCGACGGGGGTCGACGTGCAGGGTCCGCAGGACACGCTGCCGTTCCACCCCTATTTCACCGCCAAGGACTTCTTCGGCATCTGCATCTATCTGATGCTGTTCGCGCTGTTCGTGTTCTTCCTGCCGAATGCGCTTGGCCACCCGGACAATTACATCCCGGCGAACCCGCTCTCGACGCCGGCGCACATCGTGCCTGAATGGTATTACTGGCCGTTCTACGCGATCCTGCGCGCCTTTACCGTGAACTTCCTGTGGGTTCCGGCAAAGCTCTGGGGCGTGGTGGCGATGTTCGCATCGATCCTGCTGCTGTTCTTCCTGCCTTGGCTCGACAGCAGCCGCGTGAAGTCCACCAGCTATCGGCCGATGTACAAGGTCTGGTTCTGGGTGCTGGTGGTCGACGTGCTGATCCTCGGCTGGCTGGGCGGGCTTCCTGCCGAAGAACCGTTCGTCCGCATGAGCCAGATCGCGGCCGCCTATTACTTCGCCCATTTCCTGATCATCCTGCCGCTGCTCTCGTTCTTCGAGAAGCCGCTGCCGCTGCCGAACAGCATTGCCGAAAGCGTGCTGGGGAAGGCCGCGACCGGGGATGGCGCGAACGCTGTTCCGGCTGAATAAGGGGTCCTTCACATGGTTCGTTTCTTTGGATTCTTCGCCGGCCTTGTTTTCGTGGTCGCGCTGCTGGTCGCGGCTCTCATGCCGCGCGAGGCATCGTCACCGGATCCCGTCGCCAAGATTCATCAGCACCCGCGTGAAGCCCAGTGGCAGCAGGACGGGCCGCTCGGGCTTGGCGTGTTCGGCACGTTCGATCGCGCGCAGCTTCAGCGCGGCTATCAGGTCTACTCAGAGGTCTGCGCCGCCTGCCACAGCCTCAATCTGGTGGCATTCCGCAACCTGCGGGCGATTGGCTTCTCGGAAGCCGAGGTGAAGGCGCTGGCCAAGGCCAGGGAAGTGCCCTCGATCGATCCACGCACCGGCGAGGCATCGACCCGGCCGGCGCTGCCGTCGGATCACTTCCCGGCGCCGTTCCCCAATGAAGTCGCGGCGCGCTCGGCGAACAACAACGCGCTGCCGCCCGATCTCAGCCTGATCATCAAGGCCCGCCACGATGGCGCGAACTATCTGTATTCGCTGCTGACGGGCTACGGCAAAGAGCCGCCCAAGGGCTTCGACGTGCCGGACGGGCTGTATTTCAATCCCTACTTCGCGTCGGTGAACATCGCCATGGTGCAGCCGCTTCATGACGAGCAACTGACCTATGCCGATGGCACCAAGGCCAGCATCGACCAGATGGCGAAGGACGTCACCGCCTTCCTGAGCTGGGCGGCGGAACCGGAACTGGAACAGCGCCGCCGGGTAGGCGTGGCGACGCTGATCTTCCTCGGCATCCTGTCGATTCTGGCGTGGATGTCCTATCGTCGGGTCTGGGCGGGCATCGAGCACTAGAAACTGCCTGCAACAAGCATCAGGGGCGGGGGCGATCCCCGCCCTTTTTGTGTGTGCTGCGGACCGGGGCGGATTGGCGCACTGGCGGCGCGGGCGCGCGCGGCCTAGAGCAGTCCCGCCGGATGGATTCACCCGGCGGCGGGCCTTCGGGTCTGGAAATCCGCAGGACGGAGCGCATGGCAGAGCAGTCGACCTTATCCGGGCGCATCGCGCGGATCGCAAAAGTGGGGGCGAACCTTGGCGGGTTCGCGGCTGGCGCCGCCGTCGCGCGCGCTGGTGGACGTTCGCTCGATGATCCACGCAACGCCGCAGAGCTGAAGCGGGTGCTGGGCGAACTGAAGGGCCCGCTGATGAAGCTTGCGCAGATGCTTGGCAATCTGCCCGACGCTGTCCCGCCGGAATTCGCGCGCGAACTTGCGGAATTGCAGGCGAACGCGCCGCCGATGGGGCAGGGCTTCGTGCGGCGGCGCATGGCGGGCGAACTTGGGGCTGGCTGGCGGGAACGCTTCGTCGATTTCAGCCCCGAAGCCGTGGCAGCCGCATCCCTGGGGCAGGTGCATCGCGCGACGCTCGGCACCGGGGAAGCCGTTGCCGTCAAGCTCCAGTATCCGGACATGGCGTCGGCCGTCGAAGCCGATCTCGGACAGCTCGATCTGATGCTGGCGCTGTTCCGCCGGATCGACGGCGCGATCGACACGGCCGAAATCCGCACCGAGCTTGCCGACCGCCTTCGCGAGGAGCTGGATTACGCGCGCGAACTGAAGCACCTGCTGCTGTTTCGCACGCTGCTGGCGGGCGACGCGCATGTAAGGGTGCCGAGGCCATTTCCCGAACTGTCGACGCCGCGCCTGTTGACGATGGAATGGCTGGAAGGAAGCCGCCTTCTCGACTGGAAGGAAAGCGCGCCCGAAGTGCGCAACCAGATCGCGCAGGCGCTGTTCCTGGCGTGGTATCGGCCCTTTTATCGCAACGGCGTCATTCACGGCGACCCGCACCTCGGGAACTATACCGTGGCGCAGGCCGACGGGGCCTCGGCCACGGTCAACCTGCTGGACCTTGGCTGTGTGCGGATTTTTCCGCCGCACTTCATCGAAGGGGTGAACCAGCTTTATCGTGCGATCGACGAGGACCGGCCGGATCAGGCCGCCCACGCCTTTGAACTGTGGGGCTTTCGTGGCCTGACGACCGAGATCCGCGATGTGCTGATGGTCTGGGCGCGCTTCCTTTATGGGCCGCTGCTCGACGACAGGGTGCGCCCGATCGACATGGACGGCAGGCCCGGCGAATATGGCCGGGAAACCGCGCGGCATGTGCATCATGAACTGAAGCGGCTGGGAACCGTGCGCATACCCGCCGAGTTCGTGTTCATGGACCGGGCGGCGATCGGCCTTGGCGGCGTGTTCATCCAGCTTGGTGCGGAATTGAACTGGCATCGGCTGTTCGCGGGCCTGATGGACGGGTTCAGCGTCGATGAAGTGGCCGGGCGGCAGCGGAACGCCCTTGCGGCGGCGGGGCTTTGAACTGCCGGAATCTTGCGTTGTTGCGCGATCTGGCGGCCAAGGAATTGCCAAGCCGTATCGGGTGCGGTTAAGGCGGATCAACTGGATGGAAAGGGGATGGCATGGCCGGAACGGAACACACTGCCTGGGAAAACGCTCCCGGCGAAAAGCGCGCAACCTATTCGGGCTTTCTGTCGATCTTCAAATATGGCGCCGTGCTTGGCGCGGCCGTGGTGATCGGGCTGCTGGCGTTCCACTATTCCTGACGATACGCCACCAGAGGAACTGAGCGGGGGATCCTGATGAGAATTGCCGTGCTGGCCGAAACAGCGGCCGGCGAACAGCGTGTCGCTGCAACGCCGGAAACGGTGAAGAAATATCTGGCGCTTGGTGCTGAAGTCGCGGTCGAGGCGGGCGCCGGTGCCGGCGCCAACATTCCCGACGCGGCATTTGCGCAGGCAGGCGCCGCCGTGGGCACGCGCCCCGAGGTGCTGTCGGGCGCGGCGCTGGTGCTGGCCGTGCAAGGCCCGGACGCTGCCGGCCTGCCATCGGGCGCGATGCTGGCGGCAAGCCTCAATCCCTTTCAATCGAAAGACCGGCTGCAAAGCTATGCCGCAGCCGGGGTCGAGGCGCTGGCGATGGAGTTCATGCCGCGCATCACCCGCGCGCAGTCGATGGATATTCTCTCGAGCCAGGCCAACCTGGCGGGCTACAAGGCTGTCATCGACGCAGCCGAGGCCTATGGCCGCGCATTCCCGATGATGATGACGGCGGCCGGCACGATTTCCGCTGCGCGCGCCTTCGTGATGGGTGTGGGTGTGGCCGGATTGCAGGCGATCGCAACCGCGCGGCGTCTGGGTGCGGTGGTTTCGGCAACCGATGTCCGGCTGGCGACGAAGGAACAGATCCAGTCGCTTGGCGGCAAGCCGGTCTTCGTCGAGGACGACGAGGCGAAAGCCGCCGAAACCGCTGGCGGCTATGCCAAGGAAATGTCGGCCGCCTACAAGGAAAAGCAGGCGGCGCTGGTTTCCGAAACCATCGCCAAGCAGGATATCGTCATCACCACGGCGCTTATTCCGGGGCGGCCGGCGCCGAAGCTGGTGACGGCGGCACAGGTGGCCACGATGAAGCCGGGGTCGGTCATCGTCGATATGTCGGTCAGCCAGGGCGGCAATGTCGAGGGATCGGTCGCGGATCAGCGCGTCGTCACCGACAACGGCGTAACCATCCTTGGATTTTCCAACTATCCAAGCAGGCTTGCAGCAGACGCGTCCGCGCTGTTTTCCCGCAACCTGCTGACGTTCGTGACCACCTTCTTCGACAAGGACGCCAGGGCCATGCTCTTGCCGGACGACGATGAAATCGTGGCCGCGATCCGCGTCACCAGGGGTGGTGCGATCGTGCATCCGGCGCTTTCGGCCTGAGGGGGGCAGCCATGGACTTCATTTCGATCCTGTCGATTTTCGTGCTGGCCTGTTTCGTCGGCTATTATGTGGTCTGGTCGGTCACGCCCGCGCTGCACACACCGCTGATGGCCGTCACCAACGCGATTTCGTCGGTCATCATCGTCGGCGCGCTGATCGCGTCGGCAGCCGATGGTTCCGATATGGCCAAATGGCTCGGGCTGCTGGCGGTCGTGCTTGCAAGCGTCAACATCTTCGGCGGCTTTGCCGTGACGGAACGGATGCTGGCGATGTACAAGAAAAAAGAGAAGAAGGGCTAAGCCAGCGCCATGGAACATGTCTCCTCAACGCCGGCCTGGGCGATGCTCGCCTATCTTGTAGCCGGGGTATTCTTCATCCTGTCGCTGCGCGGGCTTTCCAGCCCCGAATCGAGCCGCGCCGGCAACCGCTTCGGCATGGCCGGGATGCTGATCGCCGTTGTCACCACGCTGGTCACGCACAGCCTGGCGAACATGGCGGAAATCGGCATCGCCATCGCGATCGGCGGCGCCATCGGCTATGTGGTGGCGCAGCGCATCGCCATGACAGCGATGCCGCAGCTTGTGGCGGCGTTCCACTCGCTCGTCGGCATGGCGGCGGTGCTGGTTGCGGCGGCCGCCTTTCTGAATCCGGGTGCGTTCAATCTGCTGAACGATGCCGGCCAGATCTTTGCCGCGTCGCGTATTGAAATGTCGCTTGGGGCGGCGATCGGCGCGATCACCTTTTCGGGATCGGTCATCGCCTTCCTGAAACTGAACGGCAACATGTCGGGAGCGCCGATCCTGCTGCCGGCGCGTCATCTGATCAATCTGGGAACGCTTGCCGCCATTCTGGTGCTGGTCGGCCTGTTCGCCACCACCGATCCGGCGCAGGCCAATCTGTTCTGGATCATCATCGCGCTGTCGTTCGCGATCGGCTTCCTGCTGATCATCCCGATTGGCGGGGCCGATATGCCGGTCGTCGTCTCGATGCTGAACAGCTATTCCGGCTGGGCGGCGGCAGCGATGGGCTTCACACTGCAGAACACCGCGATGATCGTGACCGGCGCGCTGGTCGGTTCATCGGGCGCGATCCTGTCCTATATCATGTGCCGGGCGATGAACCGCAGCTTCATCTCGGTGATCGCAGGCGGCTTCGGCGCCGAGGCTTCGGCCGGAGGCGGCGCTGCGCAGACGGATCGCCCGTGGAAGCGCGGCTCGGCCGACGATGCGGCATTCATCATGAAGAATGCGGAAAAGATCATCATCGTGCCGGGCTATGGCATGGCGGTGTCGCAGGCCCAGCATACGCTGCGCGAAATGGGCGACATGCTGAAGGCCGAAGGCGTGGAAGTGAAATACGCGATCCACCCGGTTGCAGGCCGCATGCCGGGGCACATGAACGTGCTGCTGGCCGAAGCCAACGTGCCTTACGACGAGGTGTTCGAGCTGGAAGACATCAACAGCGAGTTCGCGCAGGCAGATGTCGCCTTCGTGATCGGCGCCAACGATGTCACCAATCCGGCCGCGCAAACCGACAAGTCCAGCCCGATCTATGGCATGCCGGTGCTGGAGGTTTGGAAGGCGAAGACCGTATTGTTCGTGAAACGCTCGATGGGCGGGGTTGGCTATGCCGGCGTCGACAACGACGTGTTTTACATGGACAACACGATGATGCTGCTGGGCGACGCCAAGAAGATGACCGACGAGATCGTGAAGGCAGTCGCGCACTAGGGCAGGATTCACTCTCGGCCAGAAGATGCGGGCGCTGTGCCCGACACTTCTGGTCAAGAGAGACTTCCCGTTGTAGCCGGAATTTTTTCTGACCCTTTTTCCGGACGCATCCCGCTTATCAAATGCCAGGTGATTCAACTGGTCTCCTGGTGTTCAGCGGCGTCAGCACGACGTTCGCAACGGGAGGATGTGTTCACATGAAACGGAAAATGGTAATTTCGACGCTTGCGCTCGCCTTCGCATCGCAAGCGTCGGCGGCCAATCTCGTCACCAACGGAGATTTCGAGGCCGGCAATACCGGGTTCACATCGGACTATACATATTCGCCTGGCAGCGGCCTGGCTGAGGGTGTCTATACGGTCGATCAATCCCCGTCGTCGTGGCACGGCTCTTTTGCCGCGATCGGCGATCATACCAGCGGGTCGGGCAACATGTTCATCGCCAATGGCAGCCACGACACCACGAAGAATGTCTGGAAGTCGGGTGTGATTGCGGTGACCGCCGGAGAGAATTATTTCTTCGAGGCGTTCGTGGCCTCACTCTATCCGGCCGCACCGCCTGTTCTGACGTTCATGTACTCGCTGGACGGCGGACCTGCGCAGGCACTGGCCACCCTGTCCAACTCGCTGCCGCTGGGTGTTTGGGAAGGCATGTCGACAAGCTTCAACACCGGGACGGCCACGAGCGTGCAATTGTTCCTTCTCAACGCGCAATCTGCCTATCAGGGAAACGACTTTGCGCTTGATGATGTCTATCTTGGTACCAAATCCATCGTGAATCCCGATCCGGGCGGCACCGTGCCCGAACCTGCCACCTGGGCGATGATGATCGCCGGCTTCGGCGCGGTCGGCACGGCCATGCGGCGTCGCAAGGCGGATCCGGGCAAGACGAAACCGGCGATTTCGTTCGGCTGACCGGCTACGGGGGTTCCAGCGTGTAAGAGATCGGGGGCGTTGTACCGCCCCCGATCGACGCGAATTCATGCGGCCTGCCGCCGGCACGGCCCTGGGCCCATGCCGTCTGCCTTCGTGCAACAATGGCGCGCTGCTTTTCCTCGCAATAAGGGCAGCCACTGCTGTTGATCCGAATCAAGGTAGAACTGGCCGTTCGCCCGAGACTCGGCGCGTTCACGGGGAGAGTGGCCAGATGACGACCTTGACCGAAGAGCGGCCGACCGCCGCAACGGCGACCGAGCATTTCGACGTACTGATTGCGGGCGCCGGAATTTCCGGCATCGGATCGGCATGGCACATGCAGCATCAGGCGCCCGGCCAAAGCTTCGTCGTGCTGGATGCGCAGGAAAGCTTTGGCGGAACCTGGATCACCCATAAATATCCCGGCATCCGGTCGGATTCGGATCTTTATACGTTCGGCTATCGCTTCAAGCCGTGGATCGACGAACCAATCGCCAGTGCGGCGAAGATCCTGAACTACATGCAAGAGGTGATCGAGGAAAACCACCTTGGCCGCCATATCCGTTATGGCCACCGCATCGAGAAGGCGAGCTGGTCCGACGCCGACCGCCGCTGGACGGTGAGCGGCACGGCCAACGGCAAGCCGTTCACCGTTACCGCAACCTTCCTGTGGATGTGTCAGGGCTATTACCGGCACGAGGAAGGCTACACGCCTGACTGGCCCGGCATGGCCGACTACAAGGGCCGAATCATCCACCCGCAAACCTGGCCGGACGACGCCAATCTGGCCGACAAGCGGGTGATCGTGATCGGTTCGGGGGCGACGGCGGCGACGCTGGTTCCGGCGATCGCCGGGAAATGCGCACATGTCACGCTGTTGCAGCGATCGCCGACCTATTTCTGGCCTGCGCCGAACGAGAATGAACTGGCCGATACGCTGCGCACGCTGAAGGTCGACGAGGCGTGGATCCACGAGATCGTCCGCCGCAAGGTGCTGTTCGATCAGGAGGAACTGACCAAACGCTGCCTTGCCGAACCGGATGCCGTGAAGGCCGAACTGCTGGAAGCGGCCCGCGCCTTCCTGCCGCCGGGCTTTGACATCGCCAAACACTTCACGCCTGCCTATCGGCCGTGGCAGCAGCGCCTTGCCTTCATCCCCGACGGCGACTTGTTCCGGGGGATTTCGGCAGGCGTCGCCAGCGTCGAAACCGACGAGATCGACCGCTTCACGACAACAGGTATCCGGCTGAAATCCGGCAAGGAACTGGAAGCCGACGTTGTCATCACCGCAACCGGCTTCAATCTGTGCATCGATGGCGACATCGATTTTTCAGTGAACGGCAAGCCGGTGAAATTCGGCGATGCCGTTACCTATCGCGGCATGATGTTCACCGGCATTCCGAACCTTGTCTGGGTGATGGGCTATTTCCGCGCTAGCTGGACGCTGCGGGTCGATCTGCTGGGTGATTTCGTGACGCGGTTGCTGAACCACATGAAGCGGAAAGGCGTCAGCCGTGTCGAGGTGGCGCTGCGCCCCGAGGATGCGGACATGGCGCTGCTGCCGTGGCTTGATCCCGAGAATTTCAATCCCGGCTACATGACGCGGAGCATGCACCTGATGCCCAGCCGTGGCGACAAGCCCGAGTGGATGCACAATCAGGACTATTGGGCCGAGCGCGAGGAAATCCCGGCGATCGATCTGGATTCCGCCGAGTTTCGCTATGGTTAAGATGCGGCAGGCTTAACGGGCGGGCTGGGCGTCGGCTGGTTTTACAGCTTTGCCACGCCCGGCCTGCCGGTGCAGTCTGGCGGGCAGTTGGCACGATCCTTGCTGTTTATTGCACGAATGCAATTTTCGACAGGGGCTTGAACGTGTCATTGGAACTGCCGCCAGCACTGCTTGCGCTCGCACTTGCAGGCGTGTTGATGATCCTGTTCGCAGTTCTGGAGATCCGCCACGAGCGCGCGAAACGGCGGCAGCGGGTTTCGATGACGCCGCGCTTCCGGCGCTACCTGCAACCCTGAGGGATGGCGCGCCGGTGAACGCCTAGCCGCGCAGGAAGCACCCGACGCCCGCCCGCACCACGACGCCAACCGTCTGCGGATCGAGATCGCGCTTCAGAAGGTCCATCACCTGCCGCTCGGTCATGCGGGCGGGGGCCGTCTGCGCCAGTTTGGCAACGCGTTGCAGCGATTTCAACTGCCCCACACTCAGGTCGCGGGCGAGGGGTTGCGCCATGCACGTAGCGTAGGTGGGCGGCAGGCCGGCGTTTGTCAGCGCCGAGCGGACCTGCGCCTCTTTGCTGGCGGCGCACCCTGCCACGGCCAGCAGCAGGGCGATCGCGGGCACAACCCTCATTGGCGTGCGGCGCGCTGCTGGCGCTGCTGGGCGCATTCGGCGCCGATGCGGGCGATCGTGCCGATTGTTGCAGGATCGACATTATCCATCACGGCGTCGTAAAGCTCGCCGACCTTCATTTCGCGGACCGGCTGGTTCACGCGAGTGGTGACGCGCTGGAGCGAGCGCAGTTCGCTGACCGACAGCCGCCGTGCCGCCCGCAGCGAAGCGCAGCGCGCGTCGTCGACGGTGAAGCCGGCACCGCGCAGCGCTGAATCGACCTCACTCTGCTTGATGGCGGCGACGCAGCCGCTGCTGAGCACCCCCAACGCTATGATCAACGCAATTCTGGGCACAGTGAACCTCTCGCTTTCAAAAATAACACCATATACTTATCAACTGGGCGAGCCATGAGCAACGACCGCCTGCCATCTGCCGATCACTTCCGCCCGCTGCATCTGAAGCTGATGATGGGGGCGCTGGCGCAAGCGTGGCGCGCAGGCCTGCTGCCGCCTGCCGACCTCTGTCCCGAGCGGCTGCGGCATATGGCGGAAACTGCAACCGGGCTGTCGGTCGACCGCGATGGCCGCGCGTTCTTCGACCGCCAACTGGCGGTTCTGCTGCCCGCCCTGCGCGAGGAAGCGCGCCTGAACGACTTCGGGCGGCTGGTAGCGCACGGCACAATTCTGAAGCTGATGAAAGAGCGCCTCTGGTTCGAGGCGGTGATGGCCGCCCACCCCGAGATCGACCGCATCGAACTGGCGCCGCCGCTGTTCATCGTCGGCCCCATGCGTTCAGGCTCTACCAGAGTGCAGCGGCTGCTGGCGGCCCACCCGGCGCACAACGCGCTGCGCCTGTTCGAAGCGCAGTGCCCGGTGCCGTCGCCACGGGTGCTGGCCGCCCGCCAGCGGGGGCGGCGCGATCCGCGCATCGGCCAGGCGTCGTGGATGTTGCGGCTGATTGCATCGATCAATCCGGCCGTGCTGGACATCCACCCGACCGGCGCACAGGAGCATGACGAGGAGCTGGGCCTGCTGGAACAGTCGCTTTCGCCGGCCATGATCGAGGTGCAGCGCCATGTCCCGACGTTCGCGCGCCATTGCGAGAGTGAGGACCAGACGCCCGCCTATGCGAGGCTGCGCCGGCTGCTGAAACTGCGCACATGGCTGGAAGGTGCGGATCCGGCCAAACCCTATGTCCTGAAGACGCCGCAGCACATGCAGGACATCGAGGCGGTGACGCGCGTGTTTCCGAAGTCCAGGCTGATTTTTCTGCACCGGGACCCGGTGGCGGTGGTCGCGTCGTCGGCAAGTCTGGTCTGGAACCAGATGGTGATCCATTCCGATCACGTAGATCCGCACTGGATCGGCCGCGAGTGGTTGCAAAAAACCGAGGTGCGCATGCGGCGCGTTGCCAGCGCGCGCACCCAGATCGCGACCGACCGGCAACTCGACCTCGGTTATGACGAGGTAGAGGCGGACTGGGAGGGGGCGATGCGCAAGGTGGAGGTATTTCTAGATCAGGAAGTGACGCCGGAAGCATTTCGACGGATGCGTCAATATCTGGACCGGGCCGATCGGGCGCGGAGATTCGGAAGACATGATTATCAACTGGAATTATTCGGAATTCGTCGTGATGAAATCGCCAAAAGATTGGCCGATGATTACCAGTAAGCATGTGTGCAATTGATGCGATTAACCATGAATTTTGTGCGTTAATGTTGTTTTGCAATTCAACATATCCCGCATTTGATCAATAATGAGTGTGGTCGTGGTGGGCACGGCCAAAAACAGGGAATTGGTCATGCGTATTGCATCACTGGCCGTAGCGGCTGCTGCGGCATTTGCGACGCCGGCGTCTGCCGCTGTCGTCGATTTCACCAACATCAAGGCAACATGGTTCGATGCCGTAACCACTGGTGGCGGTGTCACCTATACCGGCAACGGCACCTCGTCGGCCA
>NZ_DBNHFX010000105.1:0-15718 GCF_057137845.1 Sandaracinobacteroides sp.
GCGACGACGCCGAGGTTGAACAGGAATGCCGCGAGCGAATGCAGCGTCACCAGCCGGCGAAAACCGGGCGTGGTGACTGCTGTGTCGCTGGTCTGGAAGGTCATGCCCAGCGTGAACGCGAAATACAGAAAATCCCCGTAGTCGGGCGCGTGTTGCCCACTGAACGTCAGTCCGCCCTCAGGGTCGCTGCCGTAATATAGGTGGGCGTAATGCAAGGCATAGACGCTGTTGGAAAACAGCCACGCCATCGTCAGCGTGCCGAGGATCAGCAGCCTGCCGGGAACCGTGTGAGAAGTCGGCAGCAGATCGAGCAGCGCTGAAAGGATCGTCATCACCACCACGAACGTCAGGATCAGCAGCACCACCCGGTTGGCGTCATTGTCGGCGGCGTGTCGGCGGATCTCGTCGGTGTCGCGGATGCCCAGCAACGATATGGCAAGCAGCAGGAACAGCAGCGCCGCTAGATCGAAGCCCAGAATGAAGGCATGTGTCGGCTGCATTCCAGAAGCCCAGCATACCCCCGTCGCCAGAAACAGCGCAGCCAGAAACGCAAGGAAGCGCGGCGGCGCAACGCGCTGGCCAAGAAATCTGGTGAGACGGTTTCCCATCACCCTATTTCAGGCTGGCGATACGAAACTGTCGAGCACCATTTTCAGGCCGGCCTCGTCGAACGAGATTTCCAGCTTGTTGCCGTCCTTGCGCTTTACGGTGCCAGTTCCGAACTTCTGGTGGAACACCCGATCGCCCGCGCCAATGTCGGTGCGCGCGCTGCCGCCGATCCGGCCACCGGCTGCGCGTTTCATGGACGGCGCAGCGGCCGGGCGTGAAGCTGTTGCCCGGTTCAGGCCACCCGATGGTCGCGCTATCGCCAGATGCGCGAACGGATCGGGCCGTTCCGCACTTCCGGCGTCGGCCCACGGGGTGTTGCGTGTTGCGATCGATGAATCGCGCTCGACATGCGGTTCGGGCAGTTCATCGAGGAAACGGCTGGGCAGGGCATTCATCCGCTGGCCATAGACCCGCCGACTGCCGGCATGCAGGATGTGCGCGCACCGCTTCGCGCGCGTGATGCCGACATAGGCCAGCCTGCGTTCCTCCTCTAGAGCGGCGACACCGCCTTCATCGAGTGCGCGCTGGCTGGGAAACAAGCCTTCTTCCCAGCCGGGAAGGAACACATGGTCGAACTCCAGACCCTTGGCCGCATGCAGCGTCATCAGCGTCACCTTGGCGACAGTCCCGGCGCGATCGTTGTCCATCACCAGCGCCACATGTTCGAGGAAGCTTTGCAGGTCGGTATGGCCTTCCATCGCCCTGACGAGTTCGGCCAGATTTTCCAGCCGGCCGGCAGCTTCGGGGCTGCGATCGGCTTCCAGCATGGTGATGTAACCCGATTCTTCCAGAATCCGCTGTGCCAGCGCCCCCTGATCGAGGTTGTGCATGTCGGCACGCCACCGCGCGAACGACGCCATCAGTTCGCCAAGCGACCTGCGCGCGGCAGGGGTAAGATCGCCCGCATCGACGACGCCCTGTGCAGCGGCGGGCAGCGATATGCCGCTTGTCCGCGCGTGCGCTGCAAGCTGCGCCAGCGCCTTGTCGCCAAGGCCGCGCTTGGGCACGTTCACGATCCGCTCGAAGGCAAGGGAATCGTCCGGCTGTGCGACCAGCCTGAGATAGGCCAGCGCGTCGCGGATTTCGGCGCGTTCATAGAAGCGGAAGCCGCCGACGATGCGATAGGGCAGGCCGATCGCGATGAAACGGTCTTCGAACTCGCGGGTCTGGAAACCTGCGCGCACCAGAATGGCGATTTCCGATGGCTCGACGCCTTCGCGCAGCAGCCTGCCGATCCGTTCGCCGGTGATCCGGGCCTCCTCGGCTCCGTCCCAGACCGAAGTTACCTTGACCTTTTCCCCGTTGTTCAGGCTGGTCCACAGGGTCTTGCCCATCCGGCCGTTGTTGTGGGCGATCAGATGGCTGGCGGCCGCCAGCACATGCGGTGTCGAGCGGTAATTCTGTTCCAGTCGGATCACGCGTGCGCCCGGAAAGTCCTTCTCGAACCGCAGGATATTGGCGACTTCGGCGCCGCGCCAACTATAGATCGACTGGTCGTCATCGCCGACGCAGCAGACATTGCCCTGGCCACCATGTGCGGTGGCGCAAAGCAGCGTCAGCCAGCGATACTGGGCGGCGTTGGTGTCCTGATATTCGTCGACGAGGACCTGACGGAACCGCCGCTGCCATTCGGCCAGCACGTCGGGATACCGTTCGAACAGGGTGATCATGTGCAGCAGCAGATCACCGAAGTCGGTTGCGTTCAGGGTAAGCAGTGCCTGCTGATAGCGCGCATATAATTCGGCGCCGCGCCCGTCGGCGAAGGCAAATGATTCGCCTTTCGACACCTTGTCAGGTGTTTCAGCGCGATTCTTCCATCGATTTATCAGCGAGCCAAGCTGCCGCGCGGGCCAGCGTTTTTCGTCGATCCCGGCTTCGACGATCAGGCGTTTCAGCAACCGCTGCACATCGTCCGGGTCGAGGATGGTGAAGTTCTGCCCAAGCCCCGCCAGCCCGGCATGGCGGCGCAGCATCTTCGATGCGATCGAGTGGAAGGTGCCGACAAAGGGCATCCCCTCGGCCGCAGGTCCGACCATCGCACCAAGGCGATGTCGCATTTCGGCGGCGGCCTTGTTGGTGAAGGTGACGGCAAGGATTTCCGACGGCCATGCGCGCCGTTCAGCCAGTATCTGCGCAAGCCGTGCCGTCAGCGCACGGGTTTTCCCAGTGCCGGCGCCAGCCAGCACCAGAACCGGTCCGTCGAGCGTTGTCGCAGCCTCGGTCTGCGGTGGGTTGAGGCCAGCGAGCCACGGAGAATCCGGAGAGTGAGAAGCATTCATTTGCAAGAACAGATAGCGAACTTATGCGGCAGGGCGCAACAGGTGAAGCATGGCCTTGCCGACCTTGCGCTGTGCATCCGTCGTGAAACCCGGCAGCTCGGGCGTTTCGGCATGTCCGGTCTCGAGCGCAATCCATGCATGAGGGGCGATCCACCCGGCATCGGTTGCAGCCAGCAGGGCGGGCGCTGCCAGCCCTTCGCCGTAGGGCGGATCCAGAAACACCAGATCGGCGGGCGCTGGCGCTGGCGGCAGGCGGCGGGCATCGTGTGCGATCAGCCTGGCATTGGCGGCCAGGGCCTTGATATTGGCCTCGATCGCCTGCCGGGCGGGGGCGGCGCTTTCCGCCAGAAACGCCTGTTCCGCACCGCGCGACAGGGCTTCGAACGACAGCGCCCCGGAACCTGCAAACAGATCGAGGATGGTCAGCGCCTCGAAGCTGCCGAGCCTGCTGGCCAGCATCGAAAACAGCGTTTCGCGTGCCCGGTCGGCGGTCGGGCGGGTGGATGCACCGACAGGCGTCGCGATCATGCGCGAGCGCCATTGGCCTGCAATGATGCGCATGTCAGGCGCCGGTGCGCGGGCGCGGGCGTGAGCGGGCGAGGCCGCGTTTCAGAGTGGCGACCTGCGGGCCGGGCACTTCCTCGGTTCCGCGCACCGGAAGATCGCCAAGCGTGAACGGGCCATAGGCGGTGCGGATCAGCCGCGACACCTTCAGACCCATCGCCTCGCAGAGCTTGCGGACCTCGCGGTTCTTGCCTTCGGTCAGCGTCATGGTCAGCCAGATATTGGCGCCGTCTGCGCGCGCGCGCCTGTCGACCGACGCATCGACCGGGCCATAACGCACCCCCTCCAGCGTGACGCCCATCGCCAGCGCCTCGAGGTCTTGCTGGCGGACTTCGCCCAGCGCCCGCACGCGATAGGTGCGTGGCACTTCGCTGGAGGGAAGTTCAAGCGCGCGCTTCAGTTCGCCGTCGTTGGTAAGCAGCAGCAGCCCCTCGGTGTTGAGGTCGAGGCGGCCGACAGGCACGAGGCGGGGCAGGGTGGCCGGCAGCACATCGTAAATGGTGGGGCGGCCCGATGGGTCGCGCGCCGCCGTCAGCACGCCAGCCGGCTTGTGGAACAGGAAAACGCGCGAAGCCTCGGCCTCGGCGACGGGACGGCCATCTACCGTGACGCCCTGCAGCGACGTCAGGATGGTGGCGGGCGTATCGAGGGGCTTGCCATCGATCGCGACACGGCCTTCGGCGATCATGCGTTCGATGTCTCGCCGTGAACCGGCACCGGCACGCGCCAGCAGTTTGGCGATGCGTTCACCGCTGCCCTTGGGCTTGGGCGCTGCCAAAGCGCGCGCCGCGCGCGGCTGTGCGCCGGCGGCCGGGCGTCCGCGCCGATCGTCGTGCGGGCGCCTGCTGCGGGGGCTGCCGTCATGGCCAGTGGCGCCCGGCGGTCGCGAAGGGCCGGTGGCGCCCGGCGGGCGCGGGCGGCGCGGCGGGCGGCGCTCAGCCATGGACCGGAACGCCGATCTCGGACTTCGAGGTCCGGATCGTGAGCGAGGTCTTGACGCTGGCGACATTGCCCGCGCTGGTCAGCTTGTCGGTAAGGAAGGCCTGAAAGCTGGGCAGGTCGCGTGCGACGAGCTTCAGCAGGAAATCGATCTCGCCGTTCAGCATGTGGCATTCCCGCACTTCGGGCAGGTCGGCGACATAGGCTTCGAAGGCGCGCAAATCGGATTCGGCCTGGCTTTTCAGGCTGACCATGGCGAACACCATGATCTGCCAGCCAAGTTCACCGGCCGACAGGTCAGCGTGATAGCCGCGGATGGTGCCCGCATCCTCAAGCGCGCGGACGCGGCGCAGGCAGGGCGGCGCTGTCAGCCCGACTTTTGCCGCAAGGTCGACGTTGGTCATCCGACCGTCGGCCTGAAGGTGTGAAAGTATCTCCAGATCGATCTGGTCGAGGTGATGGGTACGCGTCATGTGAACAGAAATACTCCGGATCGATGCAAACTGCATTATGAAATTTCACCGGCACGCAAGGCTGTTGCGACGGATGGCGAGGCCGCCCCTTTGGCAGGGGTTTCCTGAATGCTTGCTTGTGCCAACGGGGCCGCCTAATCCAATCGGGAAAGGAATGTCCATGGGTGACGTGAGGCGGACAAAGCTGCTGATCATCGGTTCGGGGCCTGCCGGCTATACAGCGGCGGTCTATGGTGCGCGGGCGATGCTCGATCCGATCATTGTCGAGGGGATTCAACCGGGGGGCCAGCTAACCATCACGACCGACGTCGAGAACTGGCCCGGCGAAACCGCGATCATGGGGCCGGACCTGATGGCGAAAATGCGTGCGCAGGCCGAGCATGTCGGCACCGAGATCATCTCGGACATCATTGCATCCGTGGATTTCTCCAAGCGGCCATTCGTCGCAGTCGGCGATGGCGGAACCGTGTTTCACGCCGATACCGTGGTGATCGCAACCGGCGCCAGCGCGCGCTGGCTGGGCCTTCGCAACGAGGAGCGGCTTCGCGGCCGGGGCGTATCCGCCTGCGCCACCTGTGACGGATTCTTCTTTCGTGGCAAGCATGTGGCAGTGATCGGCGGCGGCAATTCGGCTGTCGAGGAAGCGATGTTCCTCACCAATTTCGCCTCCCGCGTGACGCTGGTGCATCGCCGGGGCGAACTGCGCGCCGACCGCACCAACCAGGCAAGGCTGCTGGCAAACCCCAAGGTCGACGTGATCTGGCACGCGACCGTGACCGACGTGCATGGCGATCTGGGCGTCGATGCGATCGAGCTGACGGACACGCGCACCGGCGAAGCCAGCAAGCTGGCGGTCGATGGATTGTTCGTCGCCATCGGCCATGATCCGGCGACGGCGATCTTTCGCGGACAACTGGACATGGACGAAGAAGGCTATGTGCTGGTGGAACCCGGCACGCCGCGAACCAGCGTTCCGGGCGTATTCGCGGCGGGCGACGTGACCGATCGGCACTACCGGCAGGCCGTGACGGCGGCCGGCATGGGTTGCATGGCCGCTTTGGACGCCGAACGTTTCCTTGCCCACGAGGGCGCAGCCGTGCCCGAAGAAGCGGTCGTCTGAAATGATGCCGATCGACTGGGACAAGCTCAGACTGTTTCACGCAGTCGCGTCGGCCGGAAGCTTCACCGAGGGCGCGCGGCGCCTGCGGCTGTCGCAACCGGCCTTGTCCCGGCAGGTCATCGCGCTTGAGGAATCGCTTGGCGCCAAGCTTTTTCACCGGCACGCGCGCGGCCTTGCGCTGACGAACGAAGGGGAACAGCTCCGCGCGACGACCATGCGCATGGCCGACGAGATCGAGCGCACCAAAAGCTCGATCGAGGCGACCCGCAACCGGCCGACCGGCGAAATCAAGCTGACGACGACGGTAAGTTTCGGGTCTTCGTGGCTTGCGGTGCAGTTGAAGGACTTCCTTGATCTCTATCCCGATATCCGGGTCAGCCTCGTGCTCTCGGACGGAGAGCGGGATCTTGCGCGGCACGAAGCCGATTGCGCGATCCGCTTCCACAAGCCGCACCAGGCGGACCTGATCCAGCGTCCGCTGGCGCAGATCCGGCACCGGCTGTGTGCGTCGCATGCCTATCTGGAGGAGCACGGTGAGCCTGAAACGCTGGCCGAGCTTCAGGGCCACCGGATGATCGCCTACGGGCCGGAAGCGCCTGCCTATCTGCGCGACGTGAACTGGGCGCTGGAGCTTGGGCAGGACGGGTCGGCACGGGCGCCTGCGCTTTCGATCAATAACAGTTTCGGCGTGTTGCAGGCGGTCGAGGCGGGGATCGGCATCGCTGCCTTGCCAAGCTACCTCATTCACATGTCTGGCCGGGTGAAGGTGCTGCTGCCGGAACTGCGTGGCGCCGCCTTCCAGACCTACTTCGTCTACGCCTCGGAACTGCGCGGCTCTGTCCGGGTGGCGGCGCTTCGGGATTTCCTGATCGAGCGCATGACACCGGTCAATCTGGGCGAAACGTCGAACTGAATCCCGATTCACGTTTCGAGCCATGCTGTCCGTGCATGGCTGCCCACTTATCTTCGCACTTGCACAAACTTTGGGCCACATCTACATAGAACTCGTTGCTGCAATGCAGCGCAGCCGGGCCACCTCACTCCTCCCCGAGGTCCCCGGTCAGGTCGACCACCACTCTCCCTCCCTCCCTCGGAGGTCGACCGGAAAATCTGGGCCTGGTGTTGAGCTTGCTCCGCCAGGCCCTTTTTCTTGTCTGCAGGATTTCCCGGCGCAGACGGCGAAACGCTGGCTTCAGTCCGGCTAGCGGCCGACGTTTTCGCTGGCCGGGCCGGGTGCGGGCGGTTCGTCGGCAATCGGCGTCGCCGCCTGGCCGCGATCGAGGCCGACGAGCCGTCGGAAACGGAAAAACGCCAGCATGATGATGAACTTCGAAAGGCCGGCCGCGATCCGCAAAAGCACACCCCAGCTTGCGCGCTGCACCAGGAAGGTTCCCGTCTCGGGCTTGGCTGCGGTTTCCAGAATGGCCTTCCAGTCGTCGAACTCCACCTCGATTTCATAGGCCCATGGGGCAGGGGAATCGACGACGCCGCTCAGTTCCAGAAAGTTCGGCTTGCGGGTCAGCTTCGATTTCTCGAGGTCGATGACCAGTTCGCGGCGTCCCAGCCCCTCAGACCAGTAGCGCATCGTCGCCTCCGTCTGTCGGCACACGAAAGATTTTGTGCTTCACGATAAGCCACAACAGCCGGGGTAGCTGGACCAGCAGCCCGCCTGCAAGCGGCAGCAGCAGACCGCCGTGCTGGGCCAGAAACCGCGCGGTCTCGGGCTGGCGCATATGGGTCAGGAAGTCGGCCATGTCTTTTGGCGAAAGCCGGATCGCGTAGCGCCAACTGACGGATTCGATCACGCCTTTCATCAACACATGTTCGGGCTCCACCGACATCTCGGTCGACGCCAGTTCGACGAGGAGGCGCTGCTTGCCCAGCCCCTTTGACCAGACGATCACAGCAGGAATCCTTTCTTGCGGGCGTCGGTGACGCTGGCCGGTTCGGCCCACCATCGCGCAAGGCCCAGATCCTCGACCACGCATCCAGCGACGTTATAGCCCCCGCCGAAGGTGATCATGCCGCCGGGGAAGGTGCTGGCGCCGCAGACATAGAGGTTTGGGATCGGCGTGCGGTTGGCCGAACATTGCACGTTCGGGCGTGAATAGCCCATCTGCGTCATCACATAGGCGCCGTGCTTGAACGATCCGCGCTGCATCTGCGGGATCTTCTGTTCGATGCTGACGGGCGTATAGTCGTGGCGCCGGATGATGTGCGCTTCATCGAATCCTTCGCAAAGCGAGGCGATTTTTGCGATAAGTCTGTCGCCGTAGTCCTTGGCGATTGCCTGCCATGGGCCATCGCTTGTTTCATAAGGGGCGCAGGCTTCGATGCGGCAGACGGCGCTGTCAGGGTCGATCTCGATCGGGGCCTGCGCCGGGTCGATGTCGGTCGTCAGGGTGAAATGGCCCACATCTTCCAGTGGCGCGCCGGCCATGACATTGCGGATGTGACGCACGACATCGTCGGGCGTTTCCACGCCGAACACGTTGATGAAGGCGCTTTTCTGGTCGCTGCCACTGAACGCCTTCAATTGTGGCCGGTGCCGCAGCCCCAGATGGCACAGAAACAGCGAGCTTTGCTCCCACTCCCAGTTGCGTGCGGTCGTCAGGCACATTCGGGAATGCCGCAGCACGTCCTCCTCGTCGAGGAAGCGGCCGAAGGTGGTTACCGGGTCCGTCGAGGTGACGACGGCGCGCGCACGGATTTCCTGGCACGGCCCGTCGGTTCCCGTCGGCGCGACCACGACCCCGCAGACCGCGCCATCCTCGACCAGCAGGCGTTTCACCTCGTGGCTTTCGAGCACGCTCATGCCTGCAATGACGCCCGCTTTCTGCAGGGTCGACGACAGGCGGTGCGAGCCGCCTTTCACCAGCGTCGCGTTCAGCAGCCGGTTGAAATAGAGCGGCACCAGATAGCTGGAGTTGGTTTCCTCGGGGTCAATGCCCCACATGCAGATCACATAAAGCAGCAGCGCGCCGAGGCCCGGCGTCTCGAAACCCCACCCTTCGCAGATTTCGGCGGGTGTCAGCTCCGAGATATGCAGGATGCGCTGGCCGAGTTCGCTTTCCATGTAGGTTCCGGCAAGTTCGGCTGAACCAACCGGCTTCCCATAGGTCGATGGGATCAGATATTCTTCGGCGATCTGCTTGTAATCCAGATAGATTTCCCGATACCGCGCAGCATCGTGGGCGGAATGGCGGCTGATTTCGGCAACCGTGCGCTCAAGGTCGGCATAAAGGACGATCGCCGTGCCGTCTTCGCGCAGCAGTGCGGCCGACGCCTCGGGGCGGACATAGACGCAGCCGTCTTCCAGCAGGCCGAGATCCTTGAAGGGCGGGGCGACATCCAGCATCATCATGTAGTTCGCGTGCATGTTGAACCGGAACCCCGAGAATTCCTCGGTGATCAGCGCGCCGCCGGTTTCATGGCGCCGCTCGACGACCAGCACCCGCGCGCCTGCGCGCGACAGATAGGCGCCGGCCGTCAGTCCGTTATGGCCGCCGCCGATCACGACGACATCATATTCAGCGGTGTTCGCCATCGGCCTTTCCTCCCAAAGGGGTGTCGCGGTTTGCCTGCCTCTCAGTCGACGGTGAAGCGCTGCGTTCCGCCCTGACGGCGGATCAGTTCGCTGGCGCCTTCGAACGCCTTGCCTTTCCACCAGCCGGGCTTTTGCTGCCCCAGTACATCCATGACTTCGCCCGCAGCGACATAACCGGCGGCAAGCGTGGTGTAGTTGCCCACACCATAGGACTGGCAGATGAAGAAACGGTCGATCGGCGTCGACGGGGCGCCGCAGCCGGAAAACGGCTTCCAGCTCCACATCTGCCCTTCGTTCACGGAACCACTGGGGTGCATGTTGCCGCCGCAATGCGGGTTGCGGCGCATGTAATCGTGCGGGGTGTTGGCATAGCGCGCGATTTTGGCGGTGCGCAGGTTCGGCAGATACTGCACCAGCACGTCCTCTACCTTGTCGGCATAGGATTCGCGCATGTCGTCCCACTTGTCCGGCCCGCCCAGCGGGCGGATTTCGTAGGGAACCATCGCCCAGGTCAGGATGGTGTACTGGCCGGGCGGGGCCTGTGTCGGGTCGGCGATGCAATAGTTGAAACACCCACCCCAGACGACCGGCGGGTCGGCCGGGATGCCGGAGATCATGCAACTGTCGATCAGGCGCGATGCGTCGGCCATGGATTCGGCGCCGAAGTTGAAAACGAAGGTGTCGTTCACTTCCGGGAAGCGTTTCGATGCGGCGAAATCCGGCCGTTCGTTCATGACGTAATAGTTGGTGAACAACGACGAGCCGCGATAATCGAACCGCGTGATGGCCGCCTGCGCCGAAGCGGGCAGGTGTTCCTTGCCGATCAGCCCAAGGAACGTCGGCTTGGCGCTCAGGTCGCTGATGATGGCTTTCGATGCTTTGAAGACCGCCTCAGGGTAAGATGCCAGTTTCGACAGCGCGACGCCTTTGGCTTCGTTCCCCTCGATCAGAACCTTTTCGACCGGGCAGTTGTAATAGATCTTGCCGCCATGGTGCACGAAGCAGCGCACCAGCGAATGAACGAGATCGTGGCTGCCGCCGCGCGCGGTATAGCCTCCCTCGACGGTGAAGCTGACGAGGAAGTTCAGGATGGCGATCGGGCCGACGATGCGGCTGGAAATCACATCCAGCCCGGAAGTCGCGGGCAGGCTGAGCATGCCTAGCTTGATCTGTTCGTTTTCGAACAGGCACTCGATCAATTCCACGCCGGTCATCCACAGCCAGTCTTTCGGCAGCACCGGGATGTCGCTGTTCTTTTCGACGAAATCGAGAAATCCCTCGTCGGTGGGTTTGTGCATGAACGATATATGCGCATAATCGGGCATCATGCGGCCGAAGTAGTTGATGATCTTGCGGTAGGTTTCGGCGTCCTTCGGCGAAATGCGCTGCCATGCCTCATAGGTTTCGCGCGCGTCGCGGCCCGACAGCAGCACCGCATTCCCATCCAGAAACGGGTGGAAATAGGCATGTTTGGCACCCGGCGCACGAAGCAGTTCCAGCCCGAACCGTTCCAGTTCCAGATCGACATAGGCAGGGCCATAGTGCGGCATCAGCAGCGAGGCGTGCATGTTCACCTTGACGCCGGGGTGCAGCACTTCCTCGGTCGAGCAGAAGGTGCCGGATTCGTCGCGGCGTTCGAACAGGGCAACAGCCAAACCGGACTTTTGCAGATATGCAGCAGTCGTCAGACCGTTCACGCCACCACCAACGACAATCACGTCATAGTCGGTCTTCAGTGTTGACATTAGTGAAACCCCTCCCCAGACCAGCAGTTCTTCTGCTGCATCTTGCCTAAAGGTCGCCAACAGATGGATGGTATCGCAGCCAAGGCAGCCGTCAATTGGGGTGGATGCGGCATATCGTCGCTCATATTTGCTATCTTTTTCATCAGGTAACCGGCGGTATTTCTGCCATTTCATCCTGTGCTGGCGGCAAAGCACTTGGCAACTCCGGCTGGCATCGCGCATGAGTTGCCCGAGTGGAGGCAGCCTGATCCGCAGCCGGCCGAGAGGGAAATATCGATGACGACGGTTCCGCCGACTTTTGGGGAAGCGCTAAGCTTCCATGCGTCTGAACGCCCGGATGCAGTTGCCCTGCGTTTTGCCGACCGGGTGACGACCTACCGGGAGTTCGACGCCCATGCCAACCAGGTTGCCAACGCGCTGCCGGGGCTTGGCCTGAACAAGGGCGATCGTGTCGCGTATCTGGGCAAGAACAGCGATTACGCGATCGAACTGGCGCTGGGGGCTGCGCGCGCCGGTGTTGTGTTCGTGCCGATCATCTGGCGCCTTGCCGCGCCGGAAGTGGCGCATATCCTGCGCGACAGCGGCGCCACTGTCCTGTTCGTCGAGCCTGCCTTTGCCGGTGTTGCCGATGTGCTGGCAGGGCAGGGTGTGCAGGTGGTGCCTATCGGAGACGGCGCAACCGGCGCTGATACCTTCACCAGCCTGCGCGACGCCGCATCGTCAGCACCGCCCACCACCACCGTGACCGAGGACGACACGGTTCTGCAGTTATATACGTCGGGCACCACCGGCCAGCCGAAAGGCGTGATGCTGAGCCACGCCAACGGCATCCGGCAGCGTGCCAACATCATCGCGGCCGGCGTCTCGTGGCTGCACAGCGACCCCGGCGACACCACGATCATCGCCATGCCCTACGGGCATATCGGCGGCGTGGGCGTGGTGCTTGGCGCGATCAACGCCGGGCAGGAACTGATCGTGCACGCCGAATATGATCCGGCCGCGCTGATCGACGCGATTGCGGCGCATCGGGTGCGCCGGCTGTTTCTGGTGCCAGCCGCGATCGGCATGTTGCTGCAACATCCAAAAGCCGCAGATGCTGATTTTTCATCCATCGAAACAATGTCATATGGCGCAAGCCCGATTCCGCTGCCGTTGCTCAGGGCGGCCGTCGCGCGGTTCGGGTGCAGCTTCGTGCAGGTCTATGGCATGACGGAAACTTGGGGCGGTGTCGTTGCGCTGCCGCCCGAGGACCATCTGCCCGGCCGTGAACACAAGATGACGGCGGCGGGCAAGGCCCTGCCGGGGGTAGAGCTGAAGATACTGGATCAACAGGGCAATGTGGTGGCGCCGGGCGTCATCGGCGAGGTGGCGATCCGCAGCCCGAACAACAGCCGTGGCTACTGGAACCGCCCTGATGAAACCGCGAAAACGCTGATCGGCGATGGATGGCTTCGCACCGGAGACGCGGGCCTGATCGACGACGAGGGCTATCTGTTCATCCAGGACCGCATCAAGGACATGATCATCACCGGAGCGGAAAACGTCTATCCGGCGGAAGTCGAAAGCGCAGTGTTCGCCCACCCGGCGGTTGCCGATGTGGCGGTTATCGGTGTGCCCGACCAGAAATGGGGCGAAGCGGTGAAGGCCATCGTCGTGCTGAAGCCCGGAATGGCCGCCAACCCCGACGAGATCATCGACCACACCCGCACGCTGATCGCCGGGTTCAAATGCCCGAAAACGGTCGATTTCGTGGCCCAGCTACCGCGCAATCCTGCGGGCAAGATCCTGCGCCGCGAACTGCGCGAACCATTCTGGGCCGGGCAGGCGCGCAGGGTGAACTGAGGCATCGGCTGCGCGGATCGGCCCACGCGCCGATTTCAGGCTGCATACCGCCCGTCGGCCAGCGCGGCGGTGGTTTCACCAAGGTCGAGAGCCGGGGAAATGGGGGCCAGATAGAAGGGGGGGCCTGAAATGCGGGGCGGAGCCGTCGTATTTACCACCCAGCCTCAGCCTTCGGCGACGATGCCGCTGGTCCAGTCGTCGTGCTGGTGGATTATGGTGACAAGGTCGCATTCTGGCGCCGCAACCGGGTTGCAGCAGGATGTTGGTGGGCCCGGCAGGACTCGAACCCGCAACCAAGCCGTTATGAGCGGCCAGCTCTGACCAATTGAGCTACAGGCCCCACCTGTGGGCCAAGGGCGATAGCCTGTGCCGGCCTGCTTGAAAAGCGCCGGCTACGGCGTTTGATGCGCAACTGCATCCATTGTCGGGAAAGTTGACAAATATCAGGTCAGGGCAGGCCTTCCGCCGAGGAGGGGGTGGCTGGCCCGAAAATTGCAAGTTACTTGGTGCAGGCCATTCGTGACCTGCAATACTGGAATGGAAGGAGTCGGACATGTTCAAGCCGCTTCTGACAACGGCTGCCGTTCTGCTGGCGATTCCGGCATCTGCTGCATCTTTCATGACTGCCGCCGGCGCGCCCGATCCGGGCCCCGCCATGTGGGAGACACTGGTGGTCACGTTCGATGCCCCCGATGCACCCGGATACAGTTGGACAGGGGCCATCAGCACCGCGACAGGAAGCAGCGGCGCTGCGGCAGCACCAGCGGGCGACCTGACCGAATATGGCTATGTGTCGTCGGCGCTCACCCCGAACTGGGCTGAGCTGGCAACACCCAACCTCAAGTCGATCAGTTTCTACTGGGGCTCGATCGACACCTACAACAGCATCGATGTGCTGGGGGCCGGTGGCGCGACGATCCTGAGCCTGACCGGTGCGACGCCCGGCGTCGGCGTGCCGCCGATCGACGGGGATCAGGCAGCAAGCCGCACGAACCGCCGCATCTTCATCAAGGCGGGCGCTGGCGAAGTCATCACCGGGCTGCGCTTTACTTCGACCGGTGTTGCGTTCGAGTTCGACGACATCGCGGCTGCGGTGCCGGAACCAGCAAGCTGGGTGATGCTGATTACAGGCTTCGGGCTGGTGGGCGTGGCGGCCCGGCGGCGCCGGAAGTCGGCCGCTGTCACGGGCTGAGCAGGTTCTGATTCAGATTCATGTATCGATAAGAATACACTGAATCTGAAACATAAATATTAAACGGCTGCTTTGGTCGGTGGCAGGCCAAAGCAGCCCGGCGGTAGCTATGCCTCAGGCGTTCGCGGCAAGCTTCAGAACGCGCTCCACCCAGCCTGCGGCCAGGGCGGGGGCAAGGGCCAGGTGCCGCAGTTCGGCGGCGTCGACCGGGGTGCGATAGGTTTCAACGGTCGTGCGGGCGACAGTCCAGCGCGTGTCGGTGCTTGCCTCCACGATGATTTCGCCGGGTTCGATGAAGCCTTCTTCCAGCACCCGCAGATACCAGCCGGTCCGCCTTGTCTGCACCATGGCTTTCAGCATGGCAGGATCGTTGAACCAGTGCGCAACCGTCGCGCAGGGGCGGCGCGGCTGGCATATTTCCAGCAGCGCATCGCCGACGCGCCAGCGATCGCCGATGCAGACGCTTTCCTCGGACAGCCCTTTGATTAGCAGGTTTTCGCCGAAGGCGCCTGCTGTGAATTGCGCCGCATGTTGCGGGTGATCGGCGATCCACAGCGGATAGTTGCCGACAGACCAGGCAAGCACGGCCTTGTCGGGGCCGCCATGCGCCTGCTTGTTGGCCACTTCGTCGTCGTCCAGCCCGCCGAAAGAAAGCCAGACGCGGCCATCGCGCGGTTGCTTGCCATAGCTGGTCAGCTTGCCGCGAATTTCCTGCGGGCGGCTCGTACGGATCTGCAACAGTTGCGGCATGTGCGGCCTTTTCAGCGGGCCATCAGTTGCGGCAGAAAATCCTCGAACGCCGAGCGGAGCGCCGACAGTGGCCGTGCGCCAATGCCCGCAACCGCCAGCGCATCGCCGCCGACGGTGCCCAGCCGGGCCATCGGCACCGGGGCTGCGGGAAGTGTGGTTCCCGGCGCGCAGGTCAGGATATAGCAGCCCTGATCCTCGCCGTAGGCCCATGCTGCGGCCGGAAGGGCAGGGTCTGCCGAGACGCTGGCGCCAAGCCCGCCCGCCAGTGCCATTTCGGCCAGCGCAACCAGCAACCCGCCATCCGACAGGTCGTGCACGGCAGTCAGCCGGCCGGCCAGAATATTTGCGCGCACCCAATCACCGGCGGCGCGTTCCGCCACCAGGTCGACCGGCGGGGGAGGGCCTTCTTCGCGACCGTGCAGATCGCGAAGCCAGATCGACTGGCCCAGATGCCCGGTCCTCGTGCCAAGCAGCCAGATCTCGTCGCCCTCGGCCTTGAAGGCCGATGTGGCGGCGGCTTCCCAATCGGCAATCACGCCAACGCCGCCGATGCCGGGGGTAGGCAGGATGCCTTGCCCTTCGGTTTCATTGTAGAGGCTGACGTTTCCGGAAACGACGGGGTAGTCCAGCGCGCGGCAGGCCTCGGCCATGCCTTCGA
>NZ_DBNHFX010000106.1:0-6468 GCF_057137845.1 Sandaracinobacteroides sp.
CGTCGTTGAAGATCGTCGTCCAGGGAATTTCTTCGGTGATGCGGGTGAGTTCGGCGGGGCTTTTGCCCTGCGCATAGAGGCTGCCGACGACCGCCCCCATGCTGGTGCCGGCGACCACATCGACCGGGATGCGGTTTTCCTCGAGCACCTGCAGCACGCCGACATGGGCGAAGCCGCGCGCGCCGCCGCCGCCGAGCACCAGCCCGATCCTGGGGCGGGCGACGGCGCCAGTTTCGGCGTCGTCGGCCAGCGCGGGCGGCGCCAGCAGCAGCAGTGTCAGCAGGGCGGAAAGGAATCGGCGCATCGGGATAGCTCTATGGCGCGCCGTTGCCGGTGGCGCCAGTAGTGCGGTGCGACTGAAAAAGCCGCGTTGGGCGCCGGCCGGACTGTTGCCACGAGGCGCCAACCCGTGGAAATGGGCAGCAACGAGCACATCCGCTGTCAGACACCCCTTGCAAGCGCGGGAAACCCGACGTTGACGATCGAATCCGATATCCTGCTGATCCAGCGCCTCGCACGGGAGGCCGGGGCGACCGTTGCCCCATATTTCCGGGCGGGAACCGCGATCGAAACCAAGGCCGATCTTTCGCCGGTGACGGCCGCCGACCGTTCGGTCGAAGCAGTGATCCGCAGCGCGCTGGAGCGCGATCGGCCGACCGACGGCATCTATGGCGAAGAATATGGCGTGCAGCGCGGCACATCGGGCAGGCTGTGGGTGATCGATCCGATCGACGGCACGCGCGGATTTATTGCAGGCAGGCCATTGTTCGGAACGCTGATCGCACTGATCGAGGAGGACCGGCCGATCCTCGGCGTGATTTCCGCGCCGGCGACGGGCGACCTCTGGCTTGGATGCTCGGTCGGGCGCCCGCGCACCACGCTGAACGGCAGGCAGGTCGAGGTGCGCCCGTGCGCGGGCCTCGCGTCGGCGCGCGCTGCATCGACACATCCGCTGGTGTTTTCGCCATCGGGCCATGCCAGTTTTCAGCGCGTCGGCCGTTCGGTGGCGGACATGTTGTTCGGCGGCGACTGCCACAATTACGGCCTGCTGGCGTCGGGGCAGCTCGACCTGGTGATGGAGGAAGGGCTGAAGCCCTATGACTGGGCGGCGCTGGTCCCGGTGATCGAGGGGGCGGGCGGCCTGATCACCGACTGGAAGGGACGGCCGCTGACGCTGATGAGCGAGGGGCAGGTGCTGGCTGCCGGTGACGCGCGGGTGCACCGGCAGGCGATGGAGCGGATCTGACGGCTGGCGCGGTCTGCTAGGGCAGCAGGTGCTTCGGCAGGGTGCGTTCGGCCTCGGCGATGCGGCGTTCGGTTTCAGCGAGCAGGGCTTGCAGGTCGTCGTCGGTTGCGGGTGCGGCTGCACGAGAGGGCGCTGGCCGGGCGCTGGCGGCCGGGCGTGGCGCGGCTTCGCGGGCGGCCCGGTCGAGCAGGGTCTGGGCAAGGCCGCTGAGGAATTTGTCGCGGGCGTCGCTTGCGGGAAGGTTGCCTTCGGCCAGCAGCCCGCGAACGGCCATGTCGGTCAGCAGCATTTCCAACAGCGCCCGGCGCTGCTGTTCGGCGGCGGCCAGTGCGCGGCGGAAGGCGGGATTGCGGCGCCGTTCGCTGAGAACGAGGCCCAAGCCGACGCCCGCCCGCGCGCAGGCGCCGCCCAGCCCCTCGCGTTCGAGCATCAGCGCCACCAGCATTTCGCGCTGCCTGGCATCGAGCCGGGCGACATGCCGGAGTTGGCGCAGCACGCCATCGAAACGCAGGGAGGCGGCCTCGGCGCGAATGCGGGCGCGGATCGGGCGGGACATGGTTTGTTTGACATTGTTCATTCTAATAAAATAACCATAATGGTTTGTGTAGGACAGAATCTCGCCCGTGCAATTGTTAATCGCTGGCGATTTTGCCGCGGGAAGTGTATGAAAGGCTTTCAAAACACTCGGAACAATCGAGGGACGATACATGGCGGACGGCGGGAATGTCGTGGCAGGAGCCGACAAGGGCAAATCTGCCAACCGGGATGCGCCGGCTGACCGGGGAAAGGTGGATGGCCGCCGCGCGCGCTCTGCGTCGAGCAGGCGCAAGATCCTTTCGGCGATGCTGGCGCTGGTCGAGGAAGGCAATCCTTCGCCGACGGCTGAATCGATCGCGGCACGGGCCGGAGTCTCGTTGCGGACGGTGTTCCGCCATTTCGAGGAAATGGACAATCTGCACGTCGAGATCATCTCGATGGTGTTCGACCGGCTGCGCCCCATTCTGGACCGGCCGCTGGAAGCGCGCCAGTGGCCGGAAATCCTGTATGAATCGATCGACCGGCGCGCCCAGTTCTTCGAGACGCTGTCGCCCTTCAAGACGGCGATGGATGTGCTGCGCCACCGCAGCCGCCCCGTCGCCACCATGCATCGCCGCATGGCCGAAATCAGCCGCGATCTGCTGGTGGCCGTCGTTCCGGCGCGGATCAGGGCGGACCGGGAACTGTTCGAACTATTGATCCTGACCCTGTCGGCCGAAAGCTGGCAGCGCCTGCGCGAACAGCAGGGGATGGATGTGACGGCCGCCCATGCCGCAGTGCGGCGGGCGGCGGTTGCGCTGCTGGGGCTGTCAGACGGCTGAGTGCAGCTTGCATTCCTGACATGCTGCGGGCAGCAGCGCAGACGGACATCATGAACCAGCGCGGCGATTCTACAGGCCCAAGCCACCTCCGGCGTCTGGAGGCCGAGGCTATTCACATCTTCCGTGAAGCCGTGGCGGAAACCCGTAACCCGGTGTTCCTGTATTCGATCGGCAAGGATTCGAGCGTCTTGCTGCATCTGGCGCTGAAGGCGTTTCATCCTTCGCTGCCGCCATTTCCGTTGCTGCATGTGGCGAGCGGCTGGGATTTCGCCGATATGATCCGCCACCGCGATGCAACGGCGGCACGGCACGGGCTGCGCCTGATCGTCGCCCACAACGAGGAAGCAGCCGCTGCCGGGATCGACCCGTTCGCCACGCCGACGCCGCAATATACCCGGCTGATGTTGACCGACACGCTGAAGCGGGCGCTGGACGCGCACGGCTTCGACTGCGCCTTTGGCGGCGCCCGCCGCGACGAGGAAAAGGCCCGCGCCAAGGAACGCGTGTTTTCGTTCCGCAACGCCGCCCATGTGTGGGAGCCGCGCGCGCAGCGCCCCGAACCGTGGACGCTGTCGAATGCGCGGTTGCACGCGGGCGAAAGCGTTCGCGTGTTCCCGCTGTCGAACTGGACCGAAATCGACGTCTGGGCCTATATCCGGCAGGAAGGGGTGCCGCTGGTGCCGCTGTATTTTGCGCGCCCGCGCCCGACCGTTGTGCGCGACGGGCTGATCCTGGTGGTGGACGATGCGCGTATGCAATGGCGCGCCGGTGAACGGGCGGTTGAACGTATGGTGCGGTTCCGCACGCTGGGCTGCTGGCCGCTGTCGGGTGCGATGGAAAGCAGTGCCGACACGCTGGATGCAGTGATCGCGGAAACGCTTGCCAGCCAGACGACCGAGCGCGCCGGGCGCCGCGTCGATCACGATGAAAGCGCCTCGATGGAGCGGAAGAAGGCCGAGGGCTATTTCTGATGGCGGCGGCCGCAACCGAAGAACCGGCCGACAAGCCGCTGGTGCGGTTCATCACCTGCGGCAGTGTCGACGACGGCAAATCGACGCTGCTTGGCCGGTTGCTGCACGATGCGGGCGCACTGGTGGATGGCCAGTTGGACGCGCTGGCGGCCGACAGCGCGCGCCACGGCACGGTGGGCGAAGCGATGGATTTCGCGCTGCTGGCCGATGGTCTGGCCGCCGAGCGCGAACAGGGGATCACCATCGATATCGCCTGGCGGCAGTTCAGCGGCCCGCGCCGACGCTATCTGGTGGCGGACTGCCCCGGCCACGAACAATATACCCGCAACATGGCGACCGGCGCATCGACGGCGGATGTGGCGGTGCTGCTGGTCGATGCGTCACGCGGGGTTGTGGCGCAAACCAGGCGGCATGCCTTCATCGTGCGGCTGATGGGGGTGCGGCAGGTGGTGCTGGCCGTCAACAAGATGGACCTTGCCGGGTTCAGCGCCGAACGGTTCGAGGTGATCGCGGACGGGTTTGGCGCCCTGCTGGACGATGGGATGGGCGCCTGTGCCGTTACTGCGATTCCTGTCGTTGCGACGACCGGGGCCAATATCGTCGGCCGTGATGCGCGGCTTGGGTGGTATCGGGGGCCGACATTGCTGGAGGCGCTGGAAGCAGCCGATGGCGGTGCGCTGCACGATCCGGCGGCGCCGGGGCGGTTTCCGGTGCAGTGGGTCAACCGGCCGGATGCCGGGTTTCGCGGCTATGCCGGGCAGGTGGCCGCAGGCAGCTTTGCCGTGGGCGACATCGTGCGGGTGCAGCCATCGGGCCACGAGACCCGGATCGCGCGCATTCTGGGACCGGCGGGCGACGAGGAGGAGGCGCTGGCGGGCCTGAGCGTGACGATGACGCTGGCGGATGAAATCGACGTGGCGCGCGGAGATATGCTGACCGACGCCCTGAACCCCGCGCAGGTATCCGATCTGCTGGTGGCCGACATCGTCTGGATGGACGAGGCGCCGCTGTATCCGGGGCGGCCCTATCTGCTGAAGCTTGGCACCCGCACCGTCGGCGCGACGGTGACTGCGATCCGGCACCGGATCGATATTGCGACGCTGAAGCCGGAGCCGGCGCGCGCGCTGGCGCTGAACGACATCGCCGTGGTGACGCTGGCGCTGGACCAGCGGATCGCTTTCGATGCCTATGCCGTGTCGCGGCTGACGGGGGGCTTCATCCTGATCGACCGGATTTCGAACGCGACGAGCGCGGCAGGGATGGTGCGCCACCCGCTGACCCGGTCGTCGACGGTTCGGTGGCAGGCGCTGGACGTGACGAAACATGCGCGCGCGGCGCTGAACGGCCAGAAGTCGATGCTGATCTGGTTCACCGGGCTTTCGGGCGCAGGCAAATCGACCATCGCCAATCTGGTCGAGCGCAAGCTGCACGCGCTGGGGCGGCGGACCTATCTGCTGGATGGCGACAATGTGCGCCACGGGCTGAACCGCGACCTTGGCTTTACCGAGGCCGACCGGGTGGAGAATATCCGCCGCATCGCCGAAGTTGGCAGACTGATGGTCGATGCCGGGCTGATCGTGCTGGCGGCGTTCATCAGCCCTTTCCGGGCCGAACGGCGCATGGCGCGCGACCTGCTGGAGCCGGGGGAGTTCGTGGAAATATTCATCGACACGCCGCTGGCCGAAGCGGAAGCCCGCGACCCCAAGGGCCTGTATGCCCGCGCACGGGCGGGCGAAATCCGCAACTTCACCGGCATCGACAGCAGCTACGAACCGCCCGAACACCCCGAGATCCGCATCGACACCCTGGCCATGACCGCCGAGGACGCCGCCGACCGGATCATCGCTCATGTGCTGTCGCATCCGCCGGGCGCTGCCCGCACCCCGGAATAGGGCTAGTTGCCGGATGGCGTGGGCGCGGGCACCGTCGGCCATGTTGCGATCGATCTGCGCCGGGGAAAGCTGCCGCGTGCCATGACATTTCTTCAGAATTTTGCCCCGGCAGCCCTGCCGGAAGATGCCGAACGGCTGCGCGCCGAAGTGCGGGCGTTTCTGGCCGGCGAACTGGCCGGACGCACCGCGCCAGAGCGGGCGCGCACATGGACCGGCTGGGATCCGGCGTTTTCCCGCAAGCTTGGAAGCCATGGCTGGCTGGGGCTTACCCTGCCCGAACGTTATGGCGGGCGCGGGCTGAGCGCGTTTCACCGCTTTGCCGTTGTCGAGGAGCTGCTGGTGGCGGGCGCGCCGATCGCCGCCCACTGGATCGGCGACCGCCAGTCAGGCCCGCTGATCTGCCGGTTCGGCACCGAGGAGCAGCGCCAGCGGTTCGTGCCGGCGATCTGCCGGGCCGAGGTTTTCTTCTGCATCGGCATGTCGGAGCCGGATTCCGGTTCGGATCTGGCGAGCGTTCGCACGCGCGCGACGCCGGACGGGGACGGCTGGCGGCTGAACGGGCGCAAGATCTGGACGACGCGCGCCCACAAGGCGGACTGGATGATCGCGCTGGTTCGCAGTTCCGGCACCACCGACGACCGCCAGCGCGGCCTGAGCCAGTTTCTGGTCGATCTGCGGGCGCCGGGCGTTTCCATCCGCCCGATCCCGCTGCTGACCGGCGACGAGGAGTTCAACGAAGTAACGTTCGACGATGTGTATCTGCCCGCAGGTTCGCTGCTGGGCGAGGAGGGGAACGGATGGGCGCAGGTGAATGCCGAACTGGCCTTCGAACGATCCGGGCCTGAGCGCATCCATTCGGCAACGGTGCTGCTTGACTTGTGGGCGCGCGAACTTGGGCCGGAGCCTGACCCGGCGGATGTCGAGCTGCTGGGGCGGCTGACGGCGCGGCTGGCGACGCTTCGGGCGATGTCGATCGCGCTGACGGCGCGGCTGGCGGCAGG